>DAOPIR010000005.1:0-43032 GCA_035399245.1 Candidatus Limiplasma sp. | reverse complement strand
ATACGAACCCGCCGCCGTTTAAGGCAAAGTACAGCACGTTGCTTTGGCTGTAGGGCAGCTTCTCGGCGGTTCCGTCGGCGTTCACCTTTGTGCCTTTTAGGATATCCAGCACCGCGTCCACCTTTACGCCGCCGATGGCCTTGGGCGGGTTTTCGCGGATGGCGGTCATGATCTCGCCCATCTTCTTTACACCGTCGGCGCCGGGCATGGACGCGCTCTCCACGTGCTCCAGATAATAGCCGTAGGTGGAGAAGATCTCTTCCATGATATCGGAAAGCGTTTTGCCCTTGGACTTGTAGTAGGCGGCGGCCTCGGCGATGAGCAGGCTTGCGTTTACGCCGTCCTTGTCGCGTACAAAGGTGCCCGACAGGTAGCCGTAGCTTTCCTCAAAGCCGAACAGAAAGGTGTGGGAACCTGTGTCCTCAAACTGCTGGATCATCTCGCCGATGAACTTAAAGCCGGTGAGCACGTCAAACAGCTCCACGCCGTAGGCGTCACAGATAGGCTTGGCCAGCTGCGTGGAAACGATGGATTTCACCACCGCCGGGTGCTTGCCCAGATCCTTCTTGGTGGACAGGATGTAGTATAGCATCAGGCAGCCGATCTGGTTGCCCGTCAGCAGGCGGAAGCTGCCGTCCTTCTGGCGCACGGCCACGCCCAGGCGGTCGCAGTCCGGATCGGTGGCAAAGCACACCTCCGCGCCCACCTCGTTAGCCAGCTTGATGGCCAGGGTAAAGGCGTTGGGATCCTCGGGGTTGGGCACCTTCACGGTGGGGAAGTTGCCGTCGGGCAGCTCCTGCTCCTTGACCACGCTCACGCCGGTAATGCCGATTTCCTTAAGGATGCGGCGCACGGGCACGTTGCCGCTGCCGTGCAGGGGCGTGTAGACGATCTTGAGGGTTTTGCCCTCCTGCCGCACGATGTCGGGGTTGATGGACAGCGTTTTCACCCGCCGGATGTACTCGTCGTCCACCTCCTGGTTGCCGATGATCTGCAGCAGGCCCTGCGCAAGCGCGTCTTCGCGGGGCATGGTTTTGGCGGCCTTATAGTCCAGGGCGTAGATCTCTTTAATCAGCTCGTTTGCCACCTCGGGGCCGATCTGCGCGCCGTCCGGCCCGTAGACCTTGTAGCCGTTGTACTGCGGCGGGTTATGGCTGGCGGTGATTACGATGCCAGCGTCCGCCTGCAGATGCCGCACCCCGAACGACAGCAGCGCCACGGGGCGCAGCGCGTCAAACAATTTCGCGTCGATGCCGTTGGCGGCCAGGGTGAGCACGGTTTCGTTGGCAAAGGCGGTGCTCATGCGGCGGCTGTCAAACGCGACGACGACGCTGGGGCGCTTTAAGCCCTTGGCCTGCTTAAGCAAAAAATTCGCCAGCCCCTGCGTGGCGCGGCGCACGGTGTAAATGTTCATGCGGTTTCTGCCCATGCCCAGCACCCCTCGCATGCCGCCGGTGCCAAACGACAGATCGGTATAAAAGCGGTCCTCGATTTCCTTTTTGTCGTCCGCGATGGCGGTAAGCTCGGCCACCGCCTGCTGGTCATCGGCAAATTCCCGCAGCCACTTGTGATAAACGTCCATATATTGCATTGTCAACCCTCATTTCCTGCAGTATCTGTACTATATATTATAGCTTTTCGGCCGGTTGATTGCAACGCTCCAGCGCCCGCAAAAACGCCGGTGTCAGCCTGCCCTCGTACACAGAGACCACGGGGCCGCGCATCAGCAGCCGGCCATCCGGCTGAATGCGGATCAGCAGCGTGCCGCCCGGCATGCGCACGGTAATGCGGTCATCCACCAGCCCCAGCCGGTGAGCTGCCGCCGCCGCGGCGCAGCTGGAGGAACCCGACGCCAGCGTGTAGCCCGCGCCGCGTTCCCAGATTTCGATCCTGATTTCGTTTCGGTTCAGCACCTGCACCAGCTGCATGTTGATGCGGTTGGGGAACCGCGGATGGTTTTCCACCAGCGGCCCCAGCGTGCGCGCCAGTTCCTCGGACACCGTGTCCATCACGATCACGCCGTGCGGATTGCCCACCGTGACGCAGGTGATGCGGTACGGCGCGCCCGCGAGGTCGATTTCCTCATCCACCACCTCGCGTGCCTCGCCCGCCACCGGAATCTCGGGGCTTTGGAAGGAGGGCTTGCCCATGTCCGCCTCTATCAGCTCCGCCTGCGGGTCGAGCAGCGCCACATGCGCCACCCCGCCCGCGGTGAGCACGTAAAAAGAGGTTTTGCCGCCCAGATATCCGGCGTCCGCCAGATATTTGGAAAAGATGCGGATGCCGTTGCCGCTTTTTTCGGCCTCGCTGCCGTCGGGGTTGAAGATGCGCACCTGGTAGGGCTCCCGCGCGGTGAGCGGGCCGTAAAGGATGCCGTCGGAACCGACACCGAAGTGCCGGTCACAGATCAGGCGGATGGTTTCGGGTGTCATTTCGGCGGATACATAGGCCGGATCGATCACGATGTAGTCATTTCCCAGACCGTGGTATTTGGCGACGAAGTTCTTGTCCATGTGGTTCCTCCCAAATTATAAATTCCCCAGATACACGTAGCGCAGGTAGTTGGCCGCGATATCGTGCATGCGGTACAACAGCGCGGGATCGGTGGGCCGCTCGGCGAGCATATTGCGGCACGGGAAAAAGCGCGTGATATGGTAGGGGATTTCGGGATCGAGCGCCGCCAGCCATCGGGCCATTGCGTCCAATTCCGTTTCGCTGTCGCTGATACCGGGTACCACCAGCGTGGTCACCTCCACGTGCGCCGCCTTTGCGGCGGTTTCAATAAACGCCTTAACCATGTCCAGGTCGCCGCCCAGCCGGCGGTAGCCCGCGGCGGTAAAGCATTTCAGGTCGACGTTGAACGCGTCCGCATACGGCAGCACCTCATGGAGCGCCGCCTGCGACACGCAGCCGTTGGTCACTATGGCGGTCTGCATGTCCTGCTCCTTGATCAGCCTGGTCGCGTCGCGCACGTATTCAAAGCCAACCATCGGCTCGTTGTAGGTGAACGCCGCGCCGATGTTGCCCTGCGGCACAAGCGACAGCGCGGTTTCGGCCAGCTCTTCGGGCGAAATCGCGCGCGTATCAAGGTCGCCCTCCCGCGCCTGGGAAATCTGCGTGTTCTGGCAAAACGGGCAATCCATGTTGCACCCGAAGCTGCCCACCGACAGGATGTACGTGCCCGGGTGAAACCGGTACAGCGGCTTTTTCTCGATGGGATCGAGCGCCAGCGCCGTCACCTGCCCGTAATTGACGCTCACGCTCCTGCCGTTTTCGCACCGGCGCGCGCCGCAGCGGCCCGTTTGGCCTTCGGCCAGGTTACAATGATGATGGCATACCGGACAGATCATATTACGCTCACTCCAGTTTTTCACGCTTAGCAGACCGTGGGTGCTTGTTTGTGTCGGAAATCATAAGGCGGCGTTAACCAAGCGAACCTTCGTTTTTCGACTAATGATGGCGCACGACCTCGAAACGCTGCAGGGAGATTTTTTCGTCTGCCGAAATGCCCGCTTTGCGGCGGGCGATGGCGATTTGCTCCCGGGCGGTGTCTACGCCGTCCAGCGCCGGCAGCAGCAAGCCGCGCTTGCGCCCGCTGGTGACGATCACGCCGTAGCGCTGCGGGTCAAGCTCGGCCATCGAGGCGATGTCCTCCGCGCCGCCCAGCACGTCCACCGAGCACTCGATCTCGGGGAGCTCGGCCGGCCGCACGGGCGAAAAGCGCGGATCCTGCGCGCAGGCGGAGATCGCGTTTTGGATGATCTCCTCGGCAATATTTTTCTGCGTGGGTGAGATCGTGCCGATGCAGCCGCGAAGCTGCCCCGCCTTGTGCAGCGATACAAATACGCCCGCCCGCCGGGTCAAAAGCTCCGGCGGTGTTTCGACAGGCGCCGCGATGTGCTCCCGCCGCATCACCCACGCGGTGAACGACTGGCGTGCCAGCCGCACGTAGGGATCCTCGTTTTTCTGCATATCCGTCACCTTTTGCCGGACTTCCTGCCGATGCGCGACCAAAAAGCACCGCGCCGGATCGGCCTTGCCCGCGCGGAATGTGCACACGCCGTACCCCACGCCGAACGGCCCCTCGTAGGAGAGCTTTTCGGCCTGCACCTGCACGCCGTCAAAAGCCCCCGCCATCATCACAAACGAGCGGTGGCCGCACTCCGCGGCCGAGGTGCACAGGCTTTGGGGAAAATCGAACAGCGCGCCGAACGCGCCGCTTCCCATCGCGGCCATGATTTTTACGTCGTATACCTTGCCCTCGGGTGACAGGCCGTAAGGCCCGTCCGCCTTGAGCTTGTGCGACAGGTCGCCGCTGGCGGCGATCGCCACCCGGCGGTCCAGCTCGTCGGCGGTCTGCCGGATCAGCATGCCCAGCCGGTAGTGGTCCTCCGTCGGCAGCCCCGAGATGCCGATGCGCACTACCATCGGCTGGGGTATCGTTTCGGGCTGTTCAGGTTCCCCCGCATGTTTTGCGTTTTCCGGCGGCGTTGTTTCCTCGAACCGCACCTTATCCTTATGCTGCTGTGCAAGTTTCAGTTGTTCTTCTTTGATTGCTTTTTGAATGAAGTACAGCGGGATCATCGTGCCGTGGTCCAGCGCCGGCTCCCGTTCGCCGTCCGTGCCCGCGGCCAGCCCGCGCAGCGCGCACAGCGCCGACAGCGCGCGTACGAATTCGTCGTCATAATCCGCCTCGATGCGCACCTGCGGCGCGCCGAACCGAGCAAAGCTCCCCGCCGCGCCGGTGCCCGGCGAAATGTGGATGTAGTCCACATACGCCGTCGCGTGCGGCGAGATTACCACAATCGTCTCCGGCGTAAGCTCCGCCATAAACCGCGCGGCCGTCTCCATTGCCGCCACGGTGCTCACTATTCCCTTTTCCTGCCCGCGCCCCACCTGCGGAATGATCAAAGGCGGGTGCGGCATCATCACAGCGCCTGCAATACTCATGCAATCACCCCCATATCTGTATTATACCACTTCAGGAAAATGAGAAACAAATCGCCCGTGCGATGCCGCGGTGGATTTTCGTCAGGTTGCGTCTGCGCAATCCGAAGTCGTAGCAGAGCTACGTCGAAGGATTGCGCAGGCGCAAGATGGCGGAAAGCCGGCCGGCAGCGTGCGGGCGATTTGTTTCTCATTTCCCTGAAGAGACTTGGGTTTTGCGTTTTCCATAGCTGGTTTCAGTTGGGTAGTGTGACTACCCAACTTGTTTCCTACATAGAGAGATAAATAATTTTGTAGTGGGTAGTGTGACTACCCACTTGTCATCGCCTGTGCAATGCGCGGGCAATGCCGGCTCAAGAGCAACTGGGTGAGCGCGTGCACAGGGGCTCCAGCTACAAAGTAACTAATGAACGTTGGGAAGGGTTAAAGATCAACCGAAAGGTGGGCACATGTGTGAAGTACAAAACGGATTGAGGTTGATAAGGATTTATATGTTAGCTTATGCTGACAACGTTGTATTTAGCCTATAAGTAATAAATTGGGTGATTATCGCAAGAGCAAAAGATCATCAGTTGTGAATTTAGATTGACACTAATAATTCATACAGTTATAATTGTTTCTTACGCTTTTGCAATACCTGTCCCTCATGATCGGACAGAAGTGGATAACATATCTATCGAACACTATTTTACTGATTCAGAGATTAAGACAAGTGTTAATGGAAAGCGCCTTTTTATGGGGAATGAATTTTATACTACTGGTGCCTACAAAGGAAACGACGATTACTATTATCCCGGTCATATATCAAAAGTGATTGATACGATAAAAATAATTGAGCATGAAACCAATCGGTACGTTACCGATAAAACGGGTAGAGAGGATTATAGTATATCAAAGGCATATTTTGTAGACAATGTTTGTGATGGAAATGGGGATTTTGCAAATATCTCTTTTGAAGAATTTAGAAAAATTTTCACGATTATACAAGAGATTTGTGAGGATGCACAAAATCCCGTGGTTGAACCTGATGTAGCGCATTAAGCGGATGTAGATAACTAGCAAAATTTAACGGCTCAGAGTAAGTCCCTAATAATCCACTTAACAAACAAAAATATCACAACTGATATGGAGCTTTGTGGCAATGCTTAAGTGGGCACACCCCCTGCGCTTGCGCTCCCCCGCTTCGTGCAGTACAATAACGGCACACTGTTTGAGGGGGCTTCTTTGTGATGCGGGAATTTGACGCGGTGGTGATCGGCGCGGGGCATGCGGGGTGCGAAGCGGCGCTGGCGTGCGCGCGTATGGGCTGCGATACGCTGCTGATGACGCTGGATATGTCCGCTGTGGCGCTGATGCCGTGCAACCCCGCCATCGGCGGCACGGGCAAGGGCCATCTGGTGCGCGAGCTGGATGCGCTGGGCGGGCAGATGGGCGTGACCATCGACCGCACGTTCATCCAGAGCAAGATGCTCAACGTGGGCAAGGGCATCGCCGTTCACAGCCTGCGCGCACAGGCCGACAAGCGGCGCTACCACGAGGATATGCTGAATACGCTGTTCCGGCAGGAGCATCTCACCGTCCGGCAGGGCGAAGTGATGGAAATCCTTGCGGAAAACAGCCGCATCACCGGCATCCGGACTATGACGGGCGATGTGATCCGCTGCCGCGCCGTGGTGCTGTGTACGGGCGTGTATATGCAAAGCCGCATCATCATCGGCCCGTATTCCAAAAACATGGGCCCGCACGGGCTGCAGCGTGCCGAGGGGATCAGCGATTCGCTGCGCAGCCTTGGTTTTGCGCTCAACCGGTTTAAAACCGGCACGCCCGCGCGCGTGGACGTGCGCACCGTGGATTTTGACAAGATGGAGCCCCAGCCGGGCGACGACCCGATCACACCGTTTTCGTTCCTCACCGACGGGGGGACGCTGCAAAACCGGACCCAGTGCTACCTCACCTACACCAACGAGGAAACCCACCGCATCATCCGCGACAACCTGCACCTGTCGCCCATGGTGCGCGGGGACATCAAGGGCACGGGCATCCGCTACTGCCCCTCGATTGAAGATAAAATCCGCCGTTTTCCCGATAAGGACCGCCACCAGATCTTTCTGGAACCCGAAGGGCTGAACAATCCGGAGTGGTATGTGCAGGGCATGAGCTCGTCGCTGCCCGAGGACGTGCAGTGGGCGATGTACCGCTCCATCCGCGGCTTGGAGCACGTGGTGCTTACGCGGCTGGCCTACGCCATCGAGTACGACTGCATCGATCCGACCGAGCTAAAGCTCACGCTGGAGAGCCGGCGCATCAGCGGCATGTTCTTCGCGGGGCAGATCAACGGCACCTCGGGTTATGAGGAGGCCGCCGCGCAGGGCACGCTGGCGGGGCTGAACGCGGGCTGTTTTTTACAGGACAAGGAACCGCTGATTCTTCGGCGCGACAACGCGTATCTCGGCGTGCTGGTGGATGACCTGATTACCAAGGGCATCGACGAGCCCTACCGCATGATGACGGGCCGCGCGGAGTACCGATTGCTGCTGCGGCAGGACAATGCCGACCTGCGGCTGACGGAGCTGAGCTACCGGCGCGGGCTGGCCACCGAGGCACGCTACCGCCGCATGTGTGAAAAGCGGGAGGCATCCGAAAAGCTTACGCAGACACTGGAAGACCTGCGCCTGAAGCCCACGCCTGAGCGCGAGGCGTGGATGGCGCACATCGGCGAGCCCGCCACCGAGCAGACCTATACCGCGGCGGATTTCCTGCGCCGCCCGAAGATCGGCATGGCGCAGCTGACGCAGCTGCTGCCGGACCTGAAAACCGAAAACGCGCCCGACGTACTGGAGCAGGCGGAGGCCACCATCAAGTACGCCGGCTACCTGCAAAAGGAAGCCCAGCAGATTGCCCGCGCCCGCGAGATGGAGGGCATGCTGCTGGACGACGATATCGATTATATGTCCATCACGGGCCTGCGCATCGAGGCCCGCCAAAAGCTGACCGCCCGCCGCCCCCACAGCCTCAGCCAGGCCGGCCGCGTCCCGGGCGTGAACCCGTCGGACGTCGCGGTGCTGATGGTATGGCTTAAGAAGAAACGGGGGACGAAAGACGAGGGACGGGGAACGAATGAGGAATGAGGAATGAAGGTGCGGTTGCTATGACAACCGAATGATTGCCTTGTTCCTATTCTATAGAGCAGCATTTCGTGGAATAACACTAAGCCAAAAAGTATCCCCAAAATGGAAAGATTGCCAAAGGGCAATCTTTCAGCCATTCCTAATTCCTCATTCGTTCCCCCGTCCCCAAAGAGGTGTGTTATGCAGTTATCCATTTTCCTGGCCATCCTGATTCCTTCCATTGTCCTGTCGGCGATCCTGTCCGCGCGGCACAGGCGCGCGGCGCTGCGGGAGCAGCTGCAGGCCGAGTGGGGCGCCAGGCGGCCCCTGCGCCCGATCGACGAGGACGCGATGGAGGATATCCGCGAATGTTATACGGACATGCCGCATCCGCAGGGCGACTTTGCGTGGGTGGACGACATCACGTGGAGCGACCTGGACATGGACGCGGTGTTCCGCTATCTTAACCGCGCGCAGTCCGGCGTGGGTGAAGAGATGTTTTACCGTATGCTGCACGCCATCGACGAAAGCGGTGAAACGCTTCAAAAGCGCGACCGCTGGATGAACGCGTTGACCGCCGACGCACCGCACCGTATCGCGCTGCAAAAGCAGCTGCGGGGGCTGACGCGCGATCACGATCACGGCGCGTTTCAATACCTTAAAAACCCGCAGTCGGCCCGGCCCGCCCACGCGTGGGTGTACTTCGCGCTGGCGCTGATGCCGTTCGTGTTTATCGGGCTTGGCATCTGGCGGCCGCTGTGGCTGCTGGGGATTGCGCTGTCGCTGCTGGTGAACGCGATCGTTTACTACCGCACCAAGCAGGTGTGGATGCGCGAGCTGACGGCCATCCGCCATCTGGCCAGCGTGCTGTACTGCGCGCGGCACATGCGCCGCAGCCCCGTCAAGGGCATGGAGGACGGCTTTGAGGCGCTTGACGCCCTGTGCGCGGCGCTTAAGCCGCTGGCGCGTTGGAACAGCCTGCTCTACATGCAGCGCGTGAGCGATATTGATTTTTTCACCGATTATTTCCGCATTGCCTTTCAGCTGGACATGATTTCGCTGATCCGGCTGAGCGACTTTATCAAAAAGCACGCCGACGACGTGCTGCGGCTGTATGCGCTGATCGGCGAGATGGACGCGTGCATTGCCGTGGCCTCGGTGCGCAAGTCGCTGGGCGGCTATGCCGTGCCGCAGTTTCATGCCGAAAAGCACGTGCAGGCCGAGGGCGTTTGGCATCCGCTGATCAAGGAGCCGGTGCCAAACACCATGGACTGGAAAGAAAACGTGCTGGTAACCGGCTCCAACGCCTCCGGCAAGTCCACGTTTATCAAGGCGATTGCGCTTAACGCGGTGCTGGGGCAGAGCATCGCCACGTGCTTTGCGCAGCGCTTTGCCATGCCGCGCGCGCAGGTGATGAGCTCTATGGCGCTGCGCGACAACGTGCAGGGCGGCGAGAGCTATTTTATCGTGGAAATCAAGAGCTTGAAGCGCATTTTGACTGCGCTGCGGGACGACGTACCCACCCTGTGCTTTATCGACGAGATCCTGCGCGGCACCAACACCGTAGAGCGCATCGCAGCCTCGCGCGCGCTGCTGGAGTATCTGGGCAGGCAAAACGCGCTGTGCATTGCCGCCACGCATGACATGGAGCTGACCAAGCTGCTGCCGGCCTATCGGCAGGTACACTTCCGCGAGGAAATCTCCCCGCAGGGCATGGTGTTCCCTTATAAAATGTATGAAGGCGTGTCCGACACCCGCAACGCCATCCGCCTGCTGGAGCAAATGGGCTTCCCCGCCGAGGTGATCCAAGCCGCGGAGGCGGGGACGGGGACGGAGACGAATGAGGAATGAAGGTGCGGTTGCTTGCGCAACCGTTTGAGTTCAGGAATTGTTCCGGGGCGATATTCCTCATGCAGCATCACGTATCATATAAAACCGCATTATAAAATGGAAAGATTGCCGTTTGGCAATCTCAGCCTGTCAAAAAAGCCCGATCTGCGTTGTCAGCTGCGGGCTGGCAAGGGGCATCACGTACGGTTTGTACGCTCAACCCCTCGCCACCCTTGCTTCCTAGCATATCGGGCCTTTTTGGCGGGCTGGCAGGGTGTCTGCAAAACAAGGTTTTTTGACACCCTGAGGGCCGCACCTTTACAGGTGCGGCCCGTAATCCCACTTGGGACTATCGTTGTTCGCTTCGCTTATTCTTCGCCCGCGATGGCGATCTTTTTGGGCTCTGCCTTGGGTTCGGGTGCGATCTTAGGCAGGGTTACCAGCAGCACGCCATGCTTGTAGTCGGCGGCGATACCCTCGGCATTGATGCCTTCCAGGTTGAAGGAGCGCTCTACGTGTCCGGAGCGGCGCTCGGAGTACACATAGCCCTTGCCCTCTTCCTTCTTCTCGTCGTTGAGATCGGCGCTGATGGTCAGCACGTTGTCCTCAACGGAAAGATTGATCTTGTCCTTGGGCACGCCGGGCAGTTCCGCTTCCAACTGGTAAGCATTGTCATCCTCGCGTACATCCACGCGGAAACCCGCTGTACCCACCATGTCGTTCATGTCGAAGAACGAGCGGAAGAAGCGATCAGCCACGAAAGGAGCGGTAAGCTCGCGGTTCAAATGGCGACGATACGGTACCATGGTATACATTGAAATGACCTCCTTGTATACGGCATAATGCCGGATTGATTGAAATTCTTGTTGCGTGAGGGCTGTTCCCTGAACGCATCTATAGAATACCAAGAAGGTCAGAAATAGTCAAAGTTGACGAAGCATATTAATAGTCAAAGATAGTCAGAAATACAGAAAGAAAGCGGGATAATCTGCATATATCTCACTATATTGCAGAATATCTCGCTAATTCTACGAATTTTAAATAATCGTGATTATCTGGCTGATTTCCTCGGCAATCGGTTTGACCTTAGAGCGTATCCAGCGTTGCCTGCAGCGCATCCACATCACCTGCAAACCGGTAGGTTTGCCAGCCCAGCGCGGCGGCAGCGGCGAGATTGGCCTCGTTATCGTCGATAAACAGGCATTCTTCCGGCGTCAGACCGTAGCGGTCCGTCAGCCGTCGGTACAGCGCGGGATCGGGCTTTACCAGCCCTTCGTCGCCCGAAAACACCACGCCGTCAAAGGCTTCGATGTGGGGGATGCAGCCGCGTCCGCGGCTCATGAATTTGCCCGCGTTGGACAGCAGATACACCGGATATCCGCGCTTAAGCACCCGCTGCGTCAGCGCGGCCATGCCGTCTACGGGAGCCAGGATATTTTCCGGCATGCCGCGGTACAGCGTGTCCACCGCCGGGTGCAGCCGCTTGGGCAGCTGCGCCTTAACGGCGTCGGTAAAGGCGTCGCCGTCCAGCGTGCCCAGATCCACCTCGTGCCACAGCGGCCCGAAATAGGCGTGATACAGCGCCTGCGCGTCCGCCTCGTCACGCAGCAGCGCGCGGCAGGCCTCCAGCGGCAAAAACCAGAGCAAAACGTGTCCCATGTCAAAGATGATGTTGCGAATCATTGGCTATCTCCTAAAAACTGATGAATTGCGGCGCAGGCATCCGCCAGCGGGTCGGCCTGCATGTCCAGCCACCGGATGGTTTTATCGCGCCGAAACCATGTCATCTGCCGCTTGGCAAAGCGCTTGATGGCGCGTGACAGCTCATCCAGCATTTCATCCTCGGTTTGAATTTCGCCCAGCAGATAAGCGCTTAGATAGCGGTACTCCAACCCCAGCTTGCGTAAAAACGCGGGCGATACGCCCCGGTCCAGCAGCCCCTGCACTTCGGCGAGCATGCCGTCGGCCATGCGGCGCCGAAGCCGCTCGTCAATGCGCTCGCACAGCACCTCGCGCGGCCAGGTGACGCCGAGCTTCAGCACGCGGTAGCGCGGTTTTGGCACGCTGTGGCCGGGGTCTCCCGCGTGAAACTTTTCCAGCCGCCGCATGACGCGGTTGCGGTTGTGCCCGTCCACCATCGCGCCCGGCAGCTGCTCGCACAGCATGCGGTAGAGCTGCGGCGTGGTGAAGGTCTCCAGATAGGCGCGGTATTCCAGATCGGGCTTGACCTCGGATAGCACATAGCCGTCCGTGACCGAATCCACATACAGCCCTGTGCCGCCCGCCAGAAACGGCAGCCTGCCGCGCGCCAGGATATCGTCGATGGCCGCGTAGGCCATGCGCTGATAATCCGCCATGGAAAAAAAGGCGCCCGCCTCACACACATCCAGCAGGTGGTGTGGTACGCCCTTCATTTCCGCCTGTGTTATCTTGCCGCTGCCCAGATCCAGCCCCGTGAAAATCTGCCGCGAATCGGCGGAGACGATCTCTCCGCCAAAGCGCCGCGCCAGCTCCACGGCCAGCCCGCTCTTGCCCGACGCGTTGGTGCCCGCCACGGCGACCAATGCGCCGGGGTGCGTTTGGATGCTAGACATGCGGTGCAAAACTCCTCATTTCCCGAATTGCTCCCATTATAGCGAAAACTGCACCGTCTGTAAATCTTCGTCGCGGGAGGATGCGCCGACCATCAGCGTGTATTCTCCCGCCTCCAGCACGCGGCTGCCGTCGGCATGCACGGCGTGCAGCCGGCGCATGTCGATGGAGAAGGCGACCGTTTTGGTTTCGCCGGATTGCAGCGGTACGCGGCAAAAGTCAATCAGCTCTTTTTCGGGGGTCATGCGCTCGCCCGCGGGGCGGTGCGCGTACAGCTGCACGATCTCCGTGCCGGCGCGCGGGCCTGCGTTTTCCAGCGCGCAGGTGAGCGTGCGCTTGCCGTCGGCCATGTCCAGCCGCGGCGCGCCGTAGCGGTAGCGCGTATAGCTGAGCCCGTAGCCAAACGCGTACAGCGGGGTATGCGGCAGATCGCAATAGCCGTCGCCGTGCCAACCGGGCAGCTGGTTGTGGTATACGGGCAGCTGGCCCACGTGATGGGCGAAGCTGATGGGCAGCTTGCCAAACGCGTTGGTTTCGCCCGTGATCGCCCGTGCCAGCGCCAGGCCCGCGGTCTGCCCGCCGTTAAACAGCTGGATGACCGCGTCGGCGTTTTGCGCCGCCCACGGCACGGTGAGCGGCTTGCCGGATACCAGCACGACCACCAGCGGTTTGCCGCTGGCTTTGCACAGTTCCAGCAGTGCCTGCTGGTCGCCGGATAAGTTCAGGTTGCCGCGGTCGCGGAACTCGCCGGTCTGCGCCAGAAAATCACCGACGCACGCGATAACCACATCGGCGTCCGCACAGGCGGCCCGCACCGCGTCTGTGTCCAGCGGCAGGCATTCCGGCAGCACGATTTTATCCACAAAGGGATAATCGCCGGCATTGGGTGCGGTGATTGTATCTTTGTCCAGCACAAAGCCGCAGCCCCGCGTGTAAGCCACAGTCAGCCCATGGGCTCCGGCCAGCTGCTGCAGGCCCTTGAGCGGCGTAATCGGCATGATTTTGTGTGTGATTTCATAGCTGGGGCGGATGTCCGGATGCGACATATACGTCCAGTCGCCCAGCATCGCATGGATATGATCCGCGGAGGGGCCGACCACGGCAATCTTTTTGTTTTCCAGCGGCAGCACGCCGTTGTTTTGCAGCAGCACCACGGCGCTTTCGTCGGCGCGGATATTGAGCGCCCGATGCGCCTGCATGTCAAAGGGCTTGGGCGGCCGTTTGCCGTCAAACAGCCCCAGGCGGAACTTGGTGCGCAGGATGCGGCGCACCGCGCCGTCCAGCACGGCTTCTTCCAGCGCACCGTCTTTTACCAGCGCGATCAGTTCGTTATACGCCTCGGGTGTGTACATAAACATATCGTTGCCCGCCAGCGCGGCCATGCGCGTGGCCTCGCGCAGGGTGGAGGCGTAGTGCTGGCGGGTGACCAGCAAGCGCACGTTGTCCCAGTCGGTGACCACAAAGCCGTCAAAGCCCAGCTCACCCTTGAGGACGTCGGTTAAAAGCGTGCGGTGCGCGGTCATCGGCAGGCCGTCCACCGGCAGGTAGGCCGTCATAAAGGTTGCGCAGCCCGCTTCCGCCGCCTGCTGAAACGGCGGCAAAAAGGTTTCGCGGATGGCGCGGAGGGTGACGGGCGTATTAACGCTGTCACGTCCGCCGGTGCTTTCGGCATAGGCGATGTAGTGCTTGGCGCAGGCGAGTATGGCGTTATCATCGGACAGATTCTCACCCTGCAGGCCGCGGATCATAGCCGAGGCCAGCGCGCCGATCAGCAGGGGAGACTCGCCGAAGGTTTCGTCTACGCGGCCCCAGCGCAGGTCGCGCGCCACACACAACAGCGGCGCAAACGTCCAGTGCAGGCCGTCGGCGGCTACCTCTTCGGCGGTGGCGCGGCCGATGGCCCTGAGCAGGGCCTTGTCCCACGAGCAGGCCATTGCCAACGGGCAGGGGAATACCGTGGCCCCGTTTTTAAGCGCGTGGCCGCGCACGGCGTCAATGCCAAACAGCAACGGAATCCCCAGCCGGCTTTGCGTGGCGATGGCCTGCAGGGTATCCGCCGTAGTGCCCAGCGCGTGCAAAAAGCTGCCGATGCCGCGCTTTGCCCAGGTTTCCAGCTCCGCCTGCGAATATTGGTTGGCCGGGAGCTGGATCATCTGGGCGGCTTTTTCTTCCAGCGTCATGCGCGAAAGCAGGTCTTCGGCGCGCACTTGATAATCGTTCATGATGGCCTCCTGTTTTGTTTTGATTGCTTGTATAGGGATTCTGTGCCGACAGAGAAACTCCTTTTCCGTGCGCAAGCCCATATCGCCCGAAAAAATGCCTGCGGTCAAGCAATGGATGGGGATTGCACAGGCATAGAAAAAAACACCCGCAAAGCGTTTAATCGGTTGACATTTCCCAGGTATTATAGGAAAATGTTCGGGCAACTAAAATTGAGAAAACGACGGTGAACGGTATGATCGGAAACTGGGAATACTCTGTAAAAAATCGGACAATGCGCCTTTTGCGGACGGCGCTGCTGCTTGCGGCTATGCTGATTGCCGTAAGCGTTTGCTTTGCCGCGCCGGCCCACGCAAGTGTCAAAACCCTGAAAATTTATGCGGATAAGGACATCTATCAGGACAACGACGGGCTGCACGACAACTGGGACACCACCAAAACGCTGTATGTCGGCAATAACGGCGATGCGTATGGATATTCCAACACCGCGCTCGGCTTCAACCTGGCCGGGACGCTGGACGGCTTGAACATTTCCAGCATCAAGCTGTGCTTTTATTCGTATTGGGCATACAACAGTCCCGTGCTGTCGGTGCACCGTTCCAGCGACGACAGCTGGCCGCAGGTCGAACCCACCCGGTTTCCCGAAAGCACCGGCGACGCGATTATCAGCGAGACCGTTTCAATCTACAACGAATGGTATCGTTCATCGACAGATATCCAGTCGATCATTAAAAGCGAATATAGCGGCGACCAATATATAACGCTGGTACTGGATTCGTTCACCAGCCCGCCCGTTTGCCTTACGCTGTATTCCTGCGAAAGCAGCATGAAACCGTATCTGGAAGTTATTTACACAGAGCCGACGACGACCATTTCCACAACAGCCAGCATCACGGAGACCAATCTCAACGGCATGGAGGTAACGGTCACAGTCGCCGACGACTCCTTCAAAACCTCCGCGCTGACCACCGGCATGTTTGCGCTCAACAGCGAAGCCGCGGAAAGCGGCGTATCGATCGGCGCCGTAACCTATATCGATTCCACGCATGCGCGCCTTACGCTTGGCTGCACCACGGATATTGACGAGCACTTCAGCCTGAATGTCAAGATTAACGAATCGGTGCTGACCAGCGGCATGCCGTGCCAAAGCAACAGCCTGTTGGTTCACGTGTACGATGAAATCACCCAGGCCGGAACCTATGATCTGGACGACATGGGCGTGGAAGCGGATATCGTGGTCAGCACGACCGGCCATGTGAAACTGATCCAGACATCCACCGCAGCCAAAACCAAATACCAGATTACCTGTCTGACCAGCGGTGCGGACCTGGAAATTGACGGTATCAACATCAGCAATTCCGGCAGCGTGGGCGTCTACGGCATCAGTTTTACAGGCGTGGACAATAAGCTGACGCTGACGGACAACAGCTACATCTATACCCAAAACGCGCCTGCGGTGGTGGTGGAAAGCGGCACAGCCCTGACGATCGACGGTACGGGCATGCTGTATGCGGATGTAACCAGCCAGGCTGCCGCTATCGGCTCGCGAAGCGGGCAGACGCTGGGCGCGATTACGATTGACGGCGCAACGGTGTATGTATACGGCGGCAGCGACGCCGCGGGCATCGGCGGCGGCCAGGACGGATCGGGCGGATCGGTCACCGTAAACGGAGGCACGATCACCGCTTATGGCGGCGATGACGGCGCCGGCATCGGCAGCGGCTCGGGCGCGAGCGCCGGGATCAACGCTATCAGCATTGTTGGCGGCACCGTGACGGCAAAAGGCGGCAGCGGCGACGGTGCGGGCATCGGCGGCGGCGAATTCTCCGCGGTCGGCACGATCAGCATTTCCGGCGGAACCGTTACCGCGGGCTATGGCGGCGGTGTGGGCATCGGCTGCGGCAAGAGCGGCACCGTGAATGAGATCAGCATCAGCGGCGGCGTGGTTTACGCCAAAAACGGAAGCACGTCGGACGCGGGCATCGGCGGCGACGAGTACGCCGTCTGCTCCGCCATCAACATCACCGGCGGCCGGGTGTATGCCGAGGGCAACGCGACCTATGCCAACGATATCGGCTACGGACGCTACGGCAGCGATGCGGACGGCACCCTGCAGGTGAATATCGGCGGCTCGAGCATCGTGTTTTTGAAAAACAATCGCCTGTCGGACAGAAACGACGGCATCAGCACTTCTTTTTATGACACCGAAACCATTACCGACCACGTGGCGTACGATATTCCCGTGCCCGACAGCTGGAGCGGTACGGCGTACGCCTATATCAGCGACAGCGTTCCCGTGACCGGCGTCAGCCTGTCGCCGGAAAGCGCACGGCTGAACGCGAGCACCGGCGAAACGCTGTCCCTGAGCGTAACGGTGCTGCCCGCCTATGCGTCCGACCGGTCCGTAGCCTACCAAAGCTCCAACGAAAGCGCCGCTGCGGTGGACGCGGCGGGCGTCGTAACGTGCACGGGTTCCGGCACGGCCACAATCACCGTAACCACAACCGACGGCGGCTATACCGATACCTGCGTGATAACCGGCTATACCGGCGTATCGAGCGTTACGCTGTCGCCGGAGTTACAAACGCTGATATTGGGTGACGCGGATACCGGCAACGATTCCGCTGCGCTTACGGCCACTGTTTTGCCCAGCAATGCCGATGACCGGTCGGTAGCCTACGAAAGCTCCGATACAAGCGTTGCCGCGGTGAGCGCCGCGGGCATCGTGACGGCAGTTAAGGCGGGCACGGCAACCATCACGGTTACCACCACGGACGGTGGACTGACCGATACCTGCGTGATCACGGTGGAGCAGCGCGTAACAGGCGTAAGCGTATCGCCGACGACCGCCACACTGGTATTGGATGACGGTGATGCGACTAACGATACCGTATCGCTGACACCGGCCGTTACCCCTTCCGATGCGACAAATAAGGCTGTTTCCTACGCAAGTTCCGATCCAAATATTGCCACGGTAAGCCAGGCCGGCGTAGTGACGGCGATTAAAACAGGCACGGCGACGATTACCGTGACGACCGAAGACGGCGGATTTACCGCAGCCTGCGCCGTTACGGTGGACCAGAAGGTGACGGGGATCACGGTTTCACCGTCGTCGGGCACGCTGGTGCTGGGCGATGCGGATACCGCCAACGATACCCTGACGCTGACGGCGGCCGTATCGCCGGATGACGCCGACGAGCAGGGCATAACCTTCGCAAGCTCCGCCACGGGCGTTGCCACGGTGAGCGCCACAGGCGTCGTAACGGCGGTCAAGGCCGGCACGGCAACCATCACGGCCACAAGCACGGACGGCGGCTATACCGATACCTGCGCGATCACGGTGGAGCAGCGCGTAACGGGCGTAAGCGTGGCGCCCGACACCGCGGTGCTGGTGCTGGGAGACGCGGAAACCGGCAATGATACCGTGACGCTGACACCCACCGTTACGCCCTCCGATGCGACAAACCAAACCGTTTCCTACGCAAGCTCCGATACGGACGTTGCCACGGTAAGCGTGTCCGGCATCGTAACGGCGGTCAAAGCGGGCACGGCGACGATTACGCTTACAACCGCCGACGGCGGATTTACTGCGACCTGCGCCGTTACGGTCAGCCAACGGGCAACAGGGGTTGCGGTTTCGCCCACGGCCGCCACGCTGGTCGTCGGCGACGAGGACACCGATAATGATACCGTTACGCTGACGGCTGCCGTATCGCCCGAGGATGCCGATGTGCAGGACGTGCTTTATGCAAGCTCCGATCCGGACGTTGCCACCGTGGATGCGTTTGGCATCGTAACCGCCGTTCAAAAAGGCACGGCCGTTATCACCGTAACCACGGTTGACGGCAGCTATACAGCAACCTGTGATATCACGGTGGAACACAGGGTGAGGCTTGTGCCGTCATCGTCGGACGGCAGGGTGTGCATGGGGTGCTCCATCACGCTTACCCCCAGCGTGGACGGCGGATACTGGGAGTTTGATTCCGCGTATCTTTCCCGCAGCGGCAATGTGTTTACGCCGCTGAAAACCGGAACATCCATCGTTACGTATACGGTTGACGCAGGTCTCGTCGCAAAACGCAGCCCGCTGCAGCGGCTGGCCGACCTGCTGATCACAAGCGCGTTTGCGGGCGAGGACGATACGGCAAGCTTCTCCGTTACGGCAGAAATGCTGACGCTTACGCCCTCCATAAACAGCGGAACCGTACAAACCAAACAGACCGTCACGCTTACGCCGAATTTTGCGGGCGGAAGCTGGACGTTTGACAGCAAATATCTTACGAGGGACGAAAACACCTTTACGGCGCGCCAGGAAGGCACAACCACGATCACCTATACCTATGAATCGCAGACCGCGGACTATGCGCTGACAATCTTCGATATGCCCCAAACCTCCGACAACGCCGTTTCACCGCCGCTGCTTGCTGCGATTGCGCTGCTGTCCGCCCTGCTGATCGGGGCCGGAATCAAACTGCGCAAATATCTGCTGCGCGGGTAATACGTGCTATGCGGCAATCCGCACGGCAACGCTGTTTTCGGTACTGATGAAAATTTTTATAGTATGTGCGGGGATTGAAGGCTTTGCTTCGCCCTACAGGTGTTTAATGCTGCCGGTCAGTGCTTTTGTAACGATATTTTCGGTGACAGCACAGATAAAGACCGATACTTCAACATCGACGACAATCGGTGCTGAACTGCGGAGGACACATCAGCAGATGCGATCGGCCGGAAACTGATAGCTGTCATGCTTTTTGTTAAAACAGCTGTGCCAGCAGAAGATACAGCGGCGGGATCAGCACGGCGGGCAGCATGTCGCCCACGTGGATTTTCTTGATGTTGAGCAGATTGAATCCGATCCCCACGATCAGCACGCCGCCGACCGCCGAGACCTCCGTCATTATATCATCGGTCAGCAGCGGCGCAAGAAAGCCCGCGCCCAGCGTGATCGCACCCTGGTAAATGAGCACCGGAACGGCGCTGAGCGCTACCCCGAGCCCGAATTTGGTAGCCAGCATCATCGCAAAAAAGCCGTCCAGCGCCGCCTTGATAAACAGCAGCTGGTAATTGTGGTGAAGGCCCGATTGGATGGAGCCCAATATCGCCATCGCGCCCACGCAAAACGTGATCGTCGC
Source organism: Candidatus Limiplasma sp. (assembly GCA_035399245.1). Taxonomy (GTDB): domain Bacteria; phylum Bacillota; class Clostridia; order Christensenellales; family Aristaeellaceae; genus CAXXOK01. The sequence goes on along the minus strand of DAOPIR010000005.1, from coordinate 23,204 downwards.
CGTTACCAGTCCCTCGGCAAAGGGCACGCCGCCCTCTTTGTGAAAGCGCGCCTGTGTGCGCTCGCCCCAGGCGTCCAGCCTGCGCTCGATCCCGATCACCGTGCCTAAAAATCCGCCCAGCGATACGCTGATCACCAGCAGCAGCGGGATCTCGGTGGTGATTGCGCCCATAATGCCGATCACCAGCACGCACAGCCCGATGCCCTGCATGACCACCGTCTGCGCCTTTTCCGATATTCCGCGCTTCAGCAGCACGCCCAATACTGTTCCCGCCACGATAGCCGCCACGTTGACAAGGGTTCCAATCATAGGACGCTCCCTCTCCCTGTATCCGATATACAGCGGGCTGCCCGGTGTGTGGGGCTCCTGCCGCTATGCTGTCCAATATAGCAGATATTGGAGGGATTGACAATGCTTGCGCGGCCCGCCGATGGTGGGAGAAAACTCCGGTAAAAGCCGGCTTGGACATCGGCGCGATCCCTCATCTTGCTCAATTTGTAATTTCCGGTATAATGATAGACATATTGGGCGGCCGGGATACCGGTTCGCTAGTCTGGCCGGAATACGGCGGAAGAGGAGAAACGGCTGATTATGATCGATTTTGAAGGCAAGCATGCGGAGCTGTCCGTAGATGATCCAAAGGTGCTGTGTGAAGTGGCTCGCGCGCTGTCCGCCCCTACCCGGGTGGACGTGATGTGCGTTTTGGGCAAATCGAGCATGAACGTGGGCGAAATCGCCAGCCGGTTAAACCTTCCGATGTCCACGGCGGCCCTGGCGGTAAAGGTGCTGGAGGAAGCCGGACTGATCCGCTCGGAAATGCAGCCTGGCCAGCGCGGCGCGATGAAGATCTGCAGCCGGAGGCTTGATTCGTTTTCCGTCAGGCTGGAACCGGCGTGGAATGTGTCCAACAGCAGCATTATCTCGCTGGAAATGCCGATCGGCGGCTACAGCAAGGCCGGCAGCATCAAAACCACATGCGGCCTGGCCAGCGAGCAGACCTATATCGGCGAGATTGATAACGCCGCGTCCTTTTACCTGCCCCAGCGCTTTGGCGCGCAGATTATCTGGTTTCGGCAGGGCTATCTGGAGTACGATTTTTCCCTGCTGTTTATGAAGCGCATTATTGTCAACTGGATAGAGGTATCCTTTGAAATCTGTTCCGAAGCGCCCATGTACCGCGATCCGTGGAAGAGCGATATCGCGGTGTCCATTAACGGCCAGCGGCTGGGCATGTGGACCTGCCCCTGTGACTGCGGCGGCCGCCATGGCAAAAATACCCCGGGATGGTGGAGCGATTCTTCCACGCAGTATGGGTTTTTGAAAACCTGGCGGGTGGACGCCAACGGCAGTTATCTGGAAAACATGCCGATCAGCGACGTTACGCTGGCATCCCTTCAGCTGGAAAGCAAGGATCACATTTCCGTGCGGATCGAGGTGCCTGCAGATGCGCAAAATGTCGGCGGGCTGAACTTGTTCGGCGAAAAATTCGGCGATTACACACAGCCTATTGTGATGCGTGTCGGCTATCAGATCAAGGATGAGCCGCACGAACAAGCACCGTCCGAAACGGCATAAACGATCACCGCGGGGCCGAGGCCCTGGCGGCATCTGCCGTGAAAACAGTATGCATACGGAGCTTTTGCCCATCTGATTCACCGAATCGGATGGGTATTTTTGCCTGCAAAAAGTTTAGAGTAAGCAAAGTGATAATTACAGGTTTAATGGATTAATGCAAAATTGTTGACAGATAAATTACTGCGTGATAGGATTAAGCCTGTAAGAAATGGAAGAAATAGCGCCGCATTACCCCAATTATTTGCAAATATTCGCTTTATTAACTACAGGATATTTGTAATAATGCAGGATTATAACACGTATTCGGCCATTCCTGATGGGAGGATTACTATGACAGCCACGGAAACCAGCTTCGTACCGCGACCGGAACATCCGCGTCCCGATTTTATGCGGGACACCTATTTCAACCTCAATGGCGAATGGCAATTTTCGTTTGACGATGAGAACATCGGCCTGGCAAAGGGATGGCAGCAACCGGACAAAAACTTTGAACAGCAGATTACCGTGCCGTTTTGCTATCAGTCCGGGCTGAGCGGTATCGGACCTACGGACGAGATTCACCCGGTGCTTTGGTACCGCCGCAGCTTCACCGTGCCCCAAACGATGCAGGGCCAACGGGTGCTGCTGCGCTTTGGCGCGGTTGACTATCGGTGCAGCGTGTATGTAAACGGTGCGCTGGCCGGCGGCCATGTGGGCGGATATACGCCCTTTGCGCTGGATATTACCCGCTTCCTCTGCCCGGGAGAAAACGACCTTTGCCTGCGCGTGCAGGATGATCCGGACTGCACGCAGCCCCGTGGCAAGCAGTATTGGAACCGCGGATTGTTCGAGTGCTGGTATACGCCCGTAAGCGGCATCTGGCAAACGGTGTATCTGGAAGCGGTGGGGGCGTACGCTATCACGCAGATCCACGTAACGCCGGATATCGACAAGCATATGTTCACCGCCGAAATCGCGCTGGATCGTGCGCCCGACAGCCCGTTGACGCTGGAGCTGGCCGTTTCGTTTGAGGGAACGGTAATCCGCACGCTGTCGGTTTCCGCCCCGGGGCGCATTACGTCCGTGCCGGTGGATATGTCCAACCAGGTCCGCCTGGGATATGTGCGGTTCTGGTCGCCCTGGGATCCCGCACTGTATGATCTGTCGGTCCGTGTGCTGGCGGACGGGCGTGCGGAGGACCATGTAACTACCTATTTCGGCATGCGCAAGGTGGAGGTGCGCGACGGCAGAGTATACCTCAACAACTTTTCCCTGTACCAGCGGCTGATTCTGGACCAGGGCTACTGGCCGGATTCGCTGCTCACCCCGCCCAGCGACGAAGCGATCCGGACCGATATCCGTCTCACGAAGGAGCTTGGCTACAACGGCGCCCGCAAGCATCAAAAGCTGGAGGACCCGCGCTACTATTACTGGGCCGACTGCATGGGCCTGCTGGTGTGGGAAGAGATCCCAAGCGTATACATGTTTACCGACGAAAGCGTGCGCAACCTGGCCGATACGCTCATGTACGCGATCGATCGTGATTTCAACCACCCCTCCGTTATCGCCTGGGTGCCGCTGAACGAAAGCTGGGGCGTGCAGCAGATCTATACCGATCCGCGCCAGCAGGCGACCGGCCGTATGCTGTACCACATGACTAAGGCGTTGGACGGCACGCGCCTGTGCTCGGCCAACGACGGCTGGGAGCAGACCACCACCGATATCTGCGCGCTGCACGACTACACCGCGGATGAAAGCACGATGAAGGCGCACTTTGCCAGCCGCGACGAGGTGGAAAAGCACGGCTGCGACGTACATTTCTGCTATGCACAGTCGGAAACGCCGACCGGCAAAGAGGCGTTCTTCGTTACCGAATACGGCGGCATTGCCTTTGCCAATCAGGGAGAGCAGGGCGAGATGAACGGGCTGGAGACCTGGGGCTATCACGATAAGGTGACGAGCGAGGACGCGTTTTTTGCCCGATTCAAGGGACAGACCAGCGTCATCCGCCGGCTTGCGTACGGCTGCGGCTACTGCTATACCCAATTGACCGACGTAATGCAGGAGATCAACGGTCTGCTGACGCCCGACCGCAAGCCCAAGATGGATGTGGAACGCATACGCCGCTTGAATTGCGATCCCGGCAAGGCTTCCGACGATACGGAATAAAGCTTGAAATTTATAATCGCTTGACGAAAGCGTTATAAATAAAGAAAAGGAGGAATTTCATTATGAAAAAACAGCTCACTTTCGGACTGTGCCTGCTGCTTGTGGTGTTTATGGTTACCGCAGTTCAGGCCGAACCCATCCAGATCGATTATTGGTCGGTATTCACCGGCGCCGACGGCGCAACGATGCAGTCCATGGTCGATGAATTCAATGCCTCGCAGGATGAGGTGTATGTCAACCATACGCCGATGGCTGCCGACGACCTCTACCAGAAAATCCCGCTGACGGTGCAGACAGGCACCGGCATCCCGGATGTTACCATTGTGCATATCGAGCGTATTCCGGACTTCGTGGATAAGGATATGCTCTATGCCTATGATATGGATCTGCTGGCAGAAGCCGGTGTTGTGGAAGAAAACTACAACAGCGCAGCGTGGGCCCGATCCGACATCGACGGCGAGCACTACGGCATTCCGTTGGACGTTCACTCCTATGTGACCTATTACAACAAGGACCTCTTTGACCAGTACGATCTCAACAGCTATGTGGAAGACGGATACCTGACCTTTGAAGAGCTTCGTGAACTGGGCGACAAAGCCCGTGAGCAGGGCTATGAAGGCGAGATCTATGATCTGGGCTGGATCCGCGCACAGATCCTCAGCTTCTACGCACGCTGGATCCCAACTGCACCCTCAGCGAAGACGGTGTAACCCCCTGCATCGATAATGAGAACATGAAGACCGTTTACGAAACGATGAAATCCCTTTGGGAAGACGGCTATACCACCGACAAGAACACCGACTATTCCTCCAAGTTCTACAGCGGCGAGCTGCTGGTGTGGGCGGAAGGCATCTGGATGAAGGCTGCCGCCGTGGATGCCGGCATCAACTTCGGCATGCTCCCCAGCGTTTGCTACGATCCCGAAACCTGCGCAAACTGGACCTCGTCCCATAACTTCGTGCAGTTTGCCGATGAAAACCGCACCGAGGAGGAAGACCTCGCTGTGGCGAAGTTCATCAACTGGATGGGCGAGCACTCCCTGACCTGGGCAAAGAACGCCGGCATGTGCCCCGCGCATCTGTCCATCAACGATTATCCCGAGTTCCTCGAAATGCCGCAGGCATTCCTGGCGGATCCCGACCGTGCCGACGAGCTGGCCATTTACTCCTACAAGTACTGGGGCCTGTTTGATACCGCGATCGGCCACGTAAATTGGGACTTTGTGGACGGCACCATCTCCATTGACGACGCGCTGGCGCAGATCGATCAGGAAATCAACGACGCGATCGCCGCGCAGTAAAATAACTCCAACCGTATGCAGCGGAAGGCAGGAGAGATACGCTCTCCTGCTTTCCGCCGTGAATGCCGGAGGTACGCTTCCGGCGTCAGCTTATAGAAAAGAGGTGTCGTATGGCACGTTCCAAATGGGCTGGAATTTCCGGCCTTGCGTTTCTGGTGCTGTTTGCGATCAGCGGCGTTGCCGCCACCGCAACCGTAAAGGAGACGACGGTCGCGGTGAGCATGTCGCTGCCGAAAGTGCTCTTTTCCCTTACCAGCGCCTGCACGCTGCTGCTTCCGTTATCGCTGTGTGCCATGCTGATCGCCCTGCTTGCAACGGCGAAAAAGCAGGCAAGTGTCGGCATGCTTTTTGCCGCTGTATCCTTTGTGTGCTTTGGCCTGTTTATCATCCTGTTTGCCGGGGATAAGACAAACGCTACGATGTACACGCCGATCAAGGCACAGCTGAAAGACCTGGGTATTTCCTTCAGGAAACGGGACCTTAAGGCGATCGACACCACGTTTGATCCGACGGTCTACTTCGCGCTTGCCTGTGCGGGGCTGACCGTGCTGCTGGTCAAGCCGCCGCTGCGAACGGATATTGATAAGCGCAGGCTGAAGCGGGAGCTGCTTCCCTATGCTTATATCGGCCCGCACCTGCTGTTTTTTGTTATATTCTTTGTAACCCCGGCCATCTACGGCGTATACGCCGCCTTCACCCGCTGGGATCTTTTCAATGAGCCTGTATTTACAGGCCTGGATAATTTTAAAACGATCTTATTCAATTCGGGAAATACCTATTATAAGCAATTACGCAACGGCCTTTGGAATACGATAAAATTTGTTATATATTCGGTTCCGCTGTGCATCGCCCTGCCGCTTTCGCTGGCGGTGGCGCTGAATACGAAGTGCCGCGGCAATAAGTTTTTTCAGGCGCTGTACTATCTGCCCAGTCTGATGTCGATTACCACGGTCACGCTTACATGGCGGTATGTGTTTAATTTGGATTATGGCATGGTCAACAAGCTGTTCGGCTCGACGGCCGACTGGTTTACGCCGCCCTATACCTGGATTATGCTGGTGGTCGTCACCGTATGGTGGTGTGCCGGCTTCAACATGGTCATCTACCAAAGTGCGCTGGCGTCCATTCCGCGGGATCATTTTGAGGCCGCCGCGGTAGACGGCGCAAACGGATGGCAGCGATTCCTTCATATTATTATCCCCGGCATCCGCTATCCGCTGATGTATACGCTGATCATGTCCGTGATCGCGCAATTTAATATTTATGGCCAGCCGTTGATCCTGACCGGCTTCTCCAACGGAGAATCCAACGCCGTATTGCTGATGTATATCTATGAAAACGCCGTAAAAAGCAGGTGGCAGGTATATCCGCGGCCATGGCGCTGGTGCTGGGGCTGTGTATTATGGCGGTATCGTATGTGCAGATCCGCCTGATGCGGGCCAACGCACCCGAATAAGGAAAGGAGGAACAACCGATGAAAGCATCAAAAATGGGAAAACACCTGGGCTTTGCCTTTTTGGCTATCCTGGGCATCTTCTGGATCATACCGGTGTTGTGGCTGGTGCTGAACTCTTTTAAGTATGATTCCGACTTCATCACCTCCTTTGCCAATCTGCAGGGGCCGTGGGATTATATCACCCGCTTGTTTCCCCGGCAGTGGACGGCGGTGAACTATGTGGAGCTGCTGGTAGGCGGCTCCGGCACCAACACGATCGCCAACCTTCCGGTGATGTTCAAAAACTCCTTTATCGTGGCCATCGGCCAGACTTTGGGCATCACGGTGATTGCTTCCCTGTCCGCCTATGCGTACGAGCGCCTCGACTTCAAGGGCGGCAACGCTATCTTCTGGACGCTGATGTACATGAGCATGTTCCCAAACGTTGTGTCCATCCTGCCGATGTTTCGCATTTCCAATGCGCTGGGCTGGATTAACAACTTAAATGCCCTGATCTGGCCGTACATGGCCGGCGTGTTCAACATCTTCCTGATCCGCAACTTTATGAAGGGCATCCCCAAAGCGCTGGACGAGGCCGCCATCATCGACGGCGCCAACAGCTTTCAGGTGTACCTGCATATCATCGTGCCCTCCATTATGCCGGTGCTGATCGTGGTTGGTCTGTTTTCCTTCAACGCGGCATGGAACGACTTCCTGTGGCCCACGATCGTGATGACCGACGCGGATAACCAAACGCTCACCGCGGGGCTGAAGCTGCTGATGGGCCAATACGAGCAGAAGTGGGCGCACTTGATTGCTTCCTGCCTGGTTTCCATGGTTCCGCCCTTCCTGCTGTACCTGATTGCGCAAAACTATTTCCTCAAAGGCATCTCCGTACAGGCCGGCGTTAAGGGATAATCCGACGCACGGACAGCTGCTGCAAAGCCCCCGTGTTCCTTGCTCAGGAACACGGGGGCTGTTTTTGTAATGCAAGCCTGAGCAAGCCCAAACACTTGACAGAAAGCGCAGGGCATGGTATGCTCGCTAGGCTGTCAATGGATAACGGTTGACAGTATGGAGGCACAAAGTGGCGGATGCATTTGAGGCACGGGTGGAGCTGGGTACGCTGTATGCGTGCTACGGCGGACTGCTGACGGATAAGCAGCGCACGGCCGTGCGCCTGTACTCGGGCGAGGACCAGTCCCTGTCGGAGATCGCGGGGCAGATGGACGTCAGCCGCCAAAACGTGCACGAGCTCATTACCCGCGCCGAGCACAAGCTTAGAAAATGCGAGGCCGCGCTGCATCTGGCGGAGCAAACGCTTGCCATAGAAACCGGCCTGGAAACCGCCCTGCAGAAGCTGGAGCAAAACGAGCAAACCGCCTGCCGCGACATCCTGCTGCGCCTGCTGGACGACCTTGATCGATAGCAAACCATCAAACATATTCATTCAAGATTGCACAAGCAATCTTTCCGCCATTTCTCATGACCAAACTCCATCATATTCCCCAAAGCCGCGAAACCCAATCCCGGCAACCCACCCGAAACGACGCGATAAGGAGGGTGAAACCCTTGGCATTTGAAGGCCTGACCCAGAAGCTGAATACGGCGCTTTCCAAGTTTACCGCTCGCGGAAAGCTGAACGAGCAAATGGTTAAAGAAGGCGTGCGCGAGGTGCGCGTGGCGCTGCTGGAAGCCGACGTAAACTACCTTGTGGTAAAGGATTTCTGCAAGAAGATCAGCGAGCGCGCCGTAGGCCGCCAGGTGATGGAAAGCCTTACGCCCGGCCAGCAGGTGATTAAGATCGTCTCCGAGGAGATGACCGCGCTGATGGGCGCGGAGCAGGCCAGGCTCACATGGTCGTCAAGCGTTCCTACCATTTATATGCTGTGCGGCCTGCAGGGCGCCGGCAAAACCACCATGGCCGCGAAGCTGGCCAAATATCTGGCAAAAACGGGTAAAAAGCCCTGCCTCGCCGCGTGCGATATCTACCGGCCGGCCGCCATCAAGCAGCTGCAGGTGGTGGGCGAGCAGGCGGGCGTGCCCGTGTTTGAAAAGGGCACGCAGGACCCCGTAAAAACCGCGCTGCAAGCCGTGGAATACTGCCGCGATTACGGCCGCGACGTGCTGATTATCGATACTGCGGGCCGATTGCACATCGACGACGAGCTGATGGACGAGCTGCGCCGCGTGAAGGAAAAGGTAAAGCCGCAGGAGTGCCTGTTCGTGGTTGACGCCATGACCGGACAGGACGCCGTGAACGTTGCCAAGACCTTTGACGAAAAGCTCGGTATCGACGGCGTGATCCTGACCAAGCTCGACGGCGACACGCGCGGCGGCGCGGCGCTGAGCATCAAGGCCGTGGTCGGCAAGCCGATCAAGTTCTCCGGCATCGGCGAGAAGCTGACCGATATCGAGCCCTTCCATCCCGACCGCATGGCGCAGCGCATCCTGGGCATGGGCGACGTGATGACGCTGATCGAAAAGGCGCAGGAGCTTACCGATCCCGACGTTGCCAAAAAGATGCTCAAGCGCAAACCCGGCGACATGGACCTGAACGATTTTCTGGATCAGATGCGCCAGATGAAAAAGATGGGCGGCATCGAAAGCCTGCTTAGCATGATCCCCGGCGGCGCGAAGATCAAAACCGACGACTTTGACGAAAGCGCGCTCAAAAAGCCGGAGGCCATCATCTGCTCCATGACCCAGAAGGAGCGCCGCAATCCCAGCATCCTCAACGCGTCCCGCCGTAAGCGCATTGCCGCGGGCAGCGGCACCACCGTGCAGGATGTCAACGCTCTCATGAACCGCTTTGAGCAGGCCCGCACCATGATGAAGCGGATGATGAAAAAGGGAAATATGCGCAATATGATGCGCAATATGCGATAACGAGGACGGAGTTAATGAGGAATTAGGAATGAGGAACTAGGAATGGCGGAAAAGATTGCTTTGCAATCTTAGATCTGAAATCAATCGGCTGCGCAGGCAGCCGCACCGCCATTTCTCGTACCTCATACCTCATTCCACATTACGATAAAAACACAACAAATTAGGAGGAACACAACAATGGTTAAAATTCGACTCAAGAGAATGGGCATGAAGAAAAAGCCTTTCTACCGCGTGGTGGTAGCGGACATCAACAGCCCGCGTGACGGCCGCAACATCGCCGAGATCGGCTACTATGATCCCATGACCACCCCCGCCACCATCAACATTGATGCCGAAGCCGCCAAAAAATGGCTGGGCGAAGGCGCACAGCCGACCGATACCGTTCGTACCCTGCTCAAGAAGAGCGGCATTCTCGAGGGCTGATCCGTATGAAAGAATTGGTAACCTACATCGCCAAGTCCCTGGTGGATAACAAGGATGCCGTTACCGTAGATGAAACGGAAGGGCCGGAGGCGATCATATTGGAGCTGCATGTAGCGCCGGAGGATATGGGCAAGGTGATCGGCAAGCAGGGCCGCATCGCCAAGGCCATCCGTGCCGTGGTGCGCGCCGCAACGGCCAAGGGCGGCAAGCCCGTGTTCGTTGAAATTCAATGAAGAATTACTTGCTGCTGGGCACCATCGTAAAGCCGCAGGGACTGAAGGGCGAAGTAAAGCTGTATGATGAAACGGGCGATGCTTCCCGCTTTTTAACCTTGCAGGCGGCATGGATGAAGCACGGGGCGGACTACGCCCCCGTGCGTGTGCTGCACGCACGGCTTTCGGGTGCGGACGTGTACCTGACGCTGGAAGGCGTTTGTGACCGTGACGCCGCCGAAGCCCTGCGCGGTACGCAGCTGTACGTGGATCGCGCGCATGCCCGCAAGCTGCAGAAAAACGAGGTTTTCCTTGTCGACCTGATTGGCCTCAATGCTGTGGACACGCAGGGCAGCGCCATCGGCACGCTGACCGATGTGCTGCAGCCCGGCGGTACCGATGTGCTGGTGTTTGATACGCCCGAAGGCCCCATGATGGCTCCGCACCTGAAAAAACTGGTAAAGCGTATCACAAAGGACCGCATGGTGCTGGACGAGAGCGTGCTTGCGGAGGTGGGCGTGTATGAAAATCGCCGTTCTGACGATCTTTCCTGAAATGCTCGAGGGCGTGCTGTCCGCCAGCATTCTGGGCCGCGCACGCGAGGAAGGGCTGCTCACGGTCGAACCCGTGGATATCCGCCCTTACAGCGACCGCAAACATAAAAATACCGACGATTACCCATTTGGCGGCGGTGCGGGCATGGTGATGACCGCCCAGCCTATCGTGGACGCCGTGGAGGATCTGCGCGGGCGCGGCTATACCGGCAAGTGCATTTATATGAGCCCGCGCGGGCAAACCCTTACCCAGCGAAAAGTGGTGGAAATCGCACAGGAAGAGGAAAACCTCATCATCCTCTGCGGCCACTATGAGGGCGTGGATCAGCGCGCGATCGATCTGGTGGTGGATGAAGAAATTTCCATCGGCGACTTTGTGCTTACGGGCGGCGAACTGCCCGCGCTTACGCTGATCGATGCCGTGGCACGCCATCTGCCCGGGGTGCTGGGCAGCGAACAGAGCGCTCAGGACGAAAGCTTTTCCGGCAGCCTGCTGGAGTACCCGCAGTATACCCGCCCGCGGGAATATCGCGGACTGGAGGTGCCGGAGGTGCTGCTGTCGGGCAACCATGCCGAGATTGCGGCATGGCGGCGCGAGCAGGCACTGGAAATTACAAAACAACGCAGACCGGACCTGTTGGATGGAAAGGAATGATTTCGATGATTGCGGTTGCATGCGATCATACGGGGATAGATTTAAAGCCCAGCGTACTCGAGGTTCTCGACGAGATGGGCCTTCCATATAAGGATTTTGGTACCTTCAGCCACGATAGCGTGGATTATCCTGTATTTGGCAAAATGGCCGCCGACGCCGTTGCCAGCGGCGAGTGTGAGCTGGGCATCGTGCTGTGCGGCACGGGTCAGGGTATCGGCATGACCGCCAACAAGGTGCACGGCGTGCGCTGCTGCATCTGCTCCGAGCCCTATTCCGCCAAGATGGGCCGCGAGCATAACAACGCCAACATGCTGGCCATGGGCGCACGCGTAGTGGGCACCGAGCTTGCCAAGATGATTGTGCGCACATTTTTAACCTCGCATTTTCTGGGCGAGCGCCATCAGCGCAGAGTAAACGAAATCAACGCGATTGACGATCAAAGGTAAGCGATCACGAAATACAAGTTAAATCAAATGATGAAAGACAAGCGCCGCGCGGCTTTGCGGGCGCTCTATTGAAATGATATGACAAAAACACTGCGGGCAAACCTGATGCTCCTGCTGACCGCCATGATCTGGGGCGCGGCCTTCGTGGCGCAGGATGTGGCGATGGACGCCATGGGGCCGTTTACGTTCAACGCCGTCCGGCTGCTGCTGGGAGCGGCGGTGCTGCTGCCCTGCATCAAGCTGCTGGATGCCATTGCCAAAAAACGCAACCCCGGCAAAGAGGTGCAAACCTTCAAAACCATGACCAAGGACCAGAAACGCCGCCTGCTTACGGGCGGCATGGTGTGCGGCTTGGCGCTCACGGCGGGGATCGCGTTTCAGCAGATCGGCCTTTTGTATACCACGCCGGGCAAAGCCGGGTTTATCACGGCGCTGTACATCGTGCTGGTGCCGCTGGTGGGCATATTTTTCAGGCATAAGGTGCCCTGGCTGGTATGGGGTGCGGTCGCGCTTTGCGTAGTGGGATTGTTTTTGCTGTGCGTAACCGAAACTTTGACCATCGGAACCGGCGATATCCTGGAGCTGATCTGCGCGTTTTGTTTTACCATCCATATTTTAGCGGTTGCACATTTCTCCCCGCAGACCGACGGTGTGCGCCTGAGCTTTTTGCAGTTTTTGGTGTCGGCTATCATCTTTAGCCTGCTGATGCTGCTGTTTGAGCAGCCGCATCCGGGCGATATTCTGGCGGGCTGGCTGCCGATCGTGTATACCGGCGTGCTTTCCAGCGGCGTGGCCTACACCCTGCAGATCATTGCCCAGCGGGATGCACCGCCCGCGCTGGCTTCGCTGCTGATGTCGCTGGAAAGCGTGTTCGCGCTGCTGGCGCAGTGGGTGATCCTGGGGGAGCTGCTGTCGCCCCGCGAGCTGGTGGGCTGCCTATTGGTGTTTGCGGGTATCGTGCTGGCCCAGCTGCCGCCGCCTAAAAAACGGAGGCAAATGGAAACCGTGTAATCCAAACCTAACGTATTGCCCCCTCGCCGCAGCGAAAGGGGTCAAGCAGGGTGCAGGGAAGAAATCCCTGCCCGGCGGAGGCAAAACACCAAGCGCCGCGAGCGCCCAGGGCGCAATACGGCGCGGCAAAGGAAAGCAAAGCAACAAATAAGCAGAAAGAAACGGCCCTCCAAACAGAGCGCCGCTTTAATATACCGTATCTCGTGAAACGCCCGCGTGACGAAACGTCACGTTCTTTTTATACAATCTCCCGACGAATTATTCCGCCGCAGTGCCATCCTCCGCGCCGAACGCCGCTGCGTAAATGGCGTCGTAATCCACGTCGTCGATGTACACGGAACGAATCATAATCGTGTGGCTGGTGATGCCGCCGTTGCCGTTGGAATACACGGTGCTTAAGCCGGTCATGCTCAGCAGGGTGGAGTAATCCTCGATCGGGTTGTCCAGAATATCGAGCTTGGTTATGGTATCGTTGCCGGCAAGGGCCGAGATATCGGTAATCTCGTTGCCGTCAAGCCGCAGCTCGGTCAGGGTGGACACATCCGCAAAATACGGCAGCACGTCGTTGGTGATCCCGGAGGCGTACACCTTCACGGTTTCGAGCTTGAACATGTCGGCAAGAAAGCTCCAATCGGAGATTTTGCAGCCGTAAACGCACAGCGTGTTGATGTTTTTCGCCGTACCGATGCCGGCGGGATCGTCCACCTGCACACCGGACAGCGTCAGCGTTCGGACATTGATCAGGTCGTTGAGAAAATCGGTGGAAAGCAGGGTGCTGCCTTCGGATTCGATGGTCAGCGTTCGGATGCCCGTGATCTTTTTCCATGCGGTGCCGGCCAGATCCGTATCGGCGTTCAGGCATAAAGTCAGCGTGTTAAGCGAGGTTTTCTTGCGCAGCATGGCATTCATATCCTCCGACAGCGATTCCAGATCCATCGTAAGGGCGGAAAGGCCGGTGGAGCGGCTGTTAAGCAGCGAGAGCATCACAGGCTCGGGCGTGCCCTCAAGCACCATGGCGGTTTTGTCGGCGTAGACGTAGCCGATCTCGGTGCCGTCCGAAACGGCGATGCTTTGCAGCGTGAGGCGTGTGGACTTGTTGAGATCCTCGTAAAACAGCTCGTTGGATACGTCACAGTCGATCAGCGCATAATCGGTCAGGCTCTTGTACTTCTGCGCGGCCGCTTCCACGTCGCTGTCAAAGATAAGCTCCTGCAGGGTCAGCACCTTGGCGCTTTTGGAGCACAGGCCAAGGATTTCCGCCGCGGTGTCCGATTGCAGCAGGTCCAGCGTCAGGGACTTCAGACCGGTCAGCTTTTTGAGCGGGGCATAGTCTTCCGCTGCCGTGTTGGACAGCGTAAGGGTGCTGATCCGCTTGGCAATGGAGCTTAGCGGCGACAGGTCGGTCATCCCCGATCCGTACAGCGCGAGGGTGTCCAGCTTCTTCAGCGATGTAAGCGGCGTCAGGTCAAACGTGCCGGTTTCACCCTGGTAATCGGCGTCCCATCCCAGCGTAAGCGAGGTCAGCGCCGTGCAGTTTTCCAGCGGAACCAGGCTGAAATACCCGCAGTTGAGCAGCGTCAGCTCCTGAAGCTGTGTAAACTCGCCGATGATGTTGAGATCGGCAAACGTCGCGTCGGTCAGGGTGATGCTGGTGAGGTTTTCAAACATCCACAGCCAGCGCGCGTCCGTCAGCGTTCCCGGGTATTCGCTGAGGTCCAGCTCCGTAACCCACGACAGGCGCTGCATCAGCTGCGAGGGCCGCAGCGTGTCAAAGATACAGCGCGCGCGCGTTTGCAAAAACGCCTGCAGCGGAGCGTCGATATCCTCAAAGTAGATGAGATTATCACTGTGCGCCATGGCCAGCAGCGGAGAATCCGGCTCGTTCCACTCCGCCACCACCTCGACGGTTGTCTCGGCCTCCACGGGTATCCATTCTTCTGCGGCTGCCGTGGCGCATAGCAGGGCAACCAGTACGAGTGAGAGCAGCAGGAGCTGCGGCGCGCGCTTCATAACGGTTCCTCCTTTATTGTTAATGCCTGAAAGTGCTTCCGCCGATAAATTCCCGCAGGATGCTCTGGGGCGGAATTTCTTGAATCATTTCATCAGACGCAGGCAAAAAATACTGTAAAAATTTCAAAATCCGATGTGCCACCAGGTAGGTGGGCGCGCTTTCGGGGATGGCGGACAGCAGATCCCAGCCGATGGTCTTTAGCACCGGCAGCTCGTACTGCAGCGAGGTGTTGAACATCACGTCCGCTTTTTCCTGATTGGGAAAAATCCAGCGTTCTTCGCCCGCCCGCACGCTGGGCCACATGGAGATGGTATGGGCGGCGTCCATGCCGCGATAGGCCGCGTCGCGCACAATGCGCCGCAGCAGCCGTACGTCCGTGGTGCGGATGCGGTTGTGGTTGTCCAGGTTCACGCAGTGCAGCGCCGATACATAGATGCCGAATACCAGCTGCTCCGGCAGCTGTGCGGTAATCTGGTCGTTAAGCGCGTGGATGCCTTCCAGGATCAGCGGGCCGTGCGCGTCAAGGCGTATGGGCGGATCGCTCATGGTGCGTTCGGCCTTGGCAAAGTTGAATTTTGGCAGCCGCACCTCCTGCCCCGACAGCAGCCGCTCAATGCAGCTGCGCATCAGCGGCACATCCAGCGCGTTGACGTTTTCCAGGTCCGGCTTGCCGTCGCTGCCCAGCGGCACGCGGGAGCGCGGCAGATAAAAATTATCCAGCGAGATCACCTGCGGATGCTTGCCCAGCACCTGCAGGTGCACGGCCAGCCGGTGGGCAAAGGTCGTTT
The DNA here is from genome assembly GCA_035399245.1 of Candidatus Limiplasma sp. Classification (GTDB taxonomy): domain Bacteria; phylum Bacillota; class Clostridia; order Christensenellales; family Aristaeellaceae; genus CAXXOK01. Next base: position 7,757 of record DAOPIR010000005.1, on the reverse strand, counting down.
TACCGCTGCACGAGGGACCGAACACCGGCACGATCTGCGCCCCGATGTCGACGATCTGGTCGGCAATCTGGGCGATGGATTTGTCCTGCAGCGCTTCGTTGACGCGGATAAACTCCCGCATGCGCTTGTTTTCAATCAGATGGTTTACATCGGGGATGTTGCGCACGCCCAGAATGCGGCTCCACTCCTGCGACTGGGTAAAGGTACGCAGGTGCTTGCGGCGCGACAGGTAGGGCGCCGGTGTTGTGGGATCGGCGGGCGCGGGCATGCGCACCACCAGCCCGGGGAAATGCGGGCGCAGCGCAAACACCTTGATGTAGCTTGTGGACGGCACCATGATGCCGTAAAAATACTCGTGCAGATCCTGCAGCTTGTACATGGGAATGGTGTCCGACGGGCGATAGGCGAGGACTTCCGCCTTGTCGGGCATATCGCGGAAGTACTCGATCGCCTGCGCGGTGGTCCATGTTTCACGTTCAAAGGGAATGTCTTCATCCGCCAGCCGCCGCATTTCCGTCTCCAGCGCGCGCACCATGGCAAAATCCATGTCCTCGTCGATCACGCGCAGATAGACGCCGTAGCCGATGGAGTTCAAAATACGGATATGCTTTTTGGGGTATAGGTTATGCATGGCCAGCAGCAGCAAAAACCTGAGTGAGCGCTCGTATACGCGGCGGGCCTGCTCGTTGTGGTAGGTGAGCAGGCGGATGCTGCAGCTTTTCGTCAGCGGCTCATTGAGGGCAAGGCTGATGCCGCCGCACATGACGCACAGTGCGGTTTGGGCATGCGCGGGCAGCAGGCGGCGGATGACATCCAGCGGCGTCGTGCCCATAGCAAAGCGCGCTGTCCGGCCGGCCAGCGTGATTTCAATGGTTTCCTGTGCAACACTCATGAGATTTCTCCGCTCAGGCGTCGTCAAAGGGCATGTTGGAAGATTGCGCCTGGCTCAGGTCCTCGGGGTCGGGGAAAGAATAGCCGTTTTTGCGGCGGTATTGATATTGCAGCACCTTGGTGTGCACATAGGCGCGGGTTTGGCGGCTGGCGGGCGTTACGCTCACGTTCATGCCCTTTTGCTTGGGGTTGACCTGTGTAAAACGCACCTTTACCAGCAGCTGTCCGTGCTGTTTGCACTTGCAAAGCGCGATATAGCGGCCGGGAGACTGCGGCGTAAGCTCGGTTACCAGCGTGGTAGGCTGTTTGCAGGTGGGGCAGGCGGGCGTTACGACGTCCTTATGGGCAAGACCCGCCGCCACCGACGGCACCGTGTGCGTGATGCGAAAATGCCTGTGGCCGGCCGAGTGGCTCAGCTTGCGGGGCTCCTGCTCAAACTGCAGCACCTTCTGGGGTTCGGGCAGTTTAGCCAGCACCCGCGCGGTGTAGTACGCGTCGTGCAGCGCATCGTGGAAGGCGCGGTCTTCCTCTTCGGCTACGCCCAGCTGCTCCATGGCGGTTTTCAGCGCTTTCTGGCTGTTGCCCAGCTTGAACACATCGGCGTAATAGCGCTGGATGTTGCAGGTTTTGGGCAGCGGGCAGTCGCACGAGAAGCAGTCCACGTTTTGCTTAAGCACGCTAACGTCGTCCGCGCCCCAGGTGAGCAGCACGGCGTCGCCGCCGCAAAAGGACAAAAACTGCGCCATGGCGTCGGTAAACACGGGGGCGTCTTCCAAATCGGTCTGGGTGATGTGCGTCATACGGCGTACATAGGGATGGAGGCGCTTATAGTGGGTCGGGGCGACAAGAAGGTTGATCTCTTCCTGAATCTGAAACTGTTCATCCAGTTTGATCGCGCCGATTTGAATGATCTCAAACAACAGCTGATCGCCGATGGCTTTGTAGGCCGAGGAATGGAAGCTGACAGGCTGATTCCACTCCAGGTCCATGACGATATAGTGCATAGTAAAACTCCAATCGGGTAATATGATAGACCAATAGCAGCGAGTATGCAAGGCGGTTGCGCGGATTGACCGCCAGATTTTTACAATTGGGTATGGGAATATGGACGGAGACGGAGGGTTAATGAGGAATGGAGGAAAGTTTGCTTACGCAATCTAACGATTATTTGGTGCAATATCCTGCAGAATGAAGAGTAAAATCAACCGGCTGCGAATGCAACCGCACCGCTATTCCTCATTCCTCATTCGTCAGTTTAGCGGCATTGCTTGCCGCGGCGTAGGCGGTGGCAAACGCGATGTGCAGGTTGAACCCGCCGGTGAGCGCGTCCACGTCCAGCACCTCGCCCGCGGCGTACAGGCCGCGGATGTGTTTGGATTCCATCGTTGACGGGGAAAACCCGCGCACGTCCGCTCCGCCGGCGGTGATCACGGCGGCCTCGATGGGTTCCGCGCCGGTTACGGGCAGGGGCAGCGCCTTGGTGAGTGCAACCAGCCTCCGGCGCGCGGCCTTGGGCAGCTCACAGGCCGGCAGCTGCGGATCGATGTCCGCCAGCGCGGCCATCACCGGCGCGAGCGACTCGGGATACAGCCCGCGCAGGAGGGTCAGCATCTGCTTTTTGCCCGCCGCCGCGATATCGCGCAGTACACGCTGGTCCAGCTGCTCTTCGTTCAAGCCCGGCTTGAGGTCGAGCGTCAGCCGGCAGCCCTTGCGTCCCGCCAGCAGGCTGGACGCCGTGAGCACCAGCGGGCCGGAAATGCCCCGATGCGTAAACAGCATTTCCCCGATGTCGGAAAAGAGCGATTTTTTGCCCGCGGTGAGCGTCAGGCGCACGTTTTTAAGCGACAGGCCCTGCAAATCGCGGATCCATTGCGCTTCGCTGATCAGCCCGCACAGCGCGGGCTTGGGCGGCACAATGGTATGCCCGCAGGCCGAAAGCAGCTGATAGCCGTCGCCGGTGGAGCCGGTGGACGGATAGCTGACGCCGCCCGTGCACACGATCACCGCGTCGGCGGCAATCTCCTCGCCGCCCTCCAGCGTTACGCCGCACACCGCGCCGTCCGCCGTGCGGATGGCCTGTACGCGCGCGTTCAAGCGCACGGCAACGCCCAGCTCGTCCATGCGGCGCGTCAGGGCGCGCGTTACGTCGCTGGCCTTCTGGCTGGCGGGAAACACGCGCCTGCCGCGCTCCACCACCGTGGGGCAGCCGAGCGTGCGCAGCAGATCGACCAGCTTCTGCGGCGGAAAGGCGTTGAGCGCCGCGTACAGGAAGCGCGGATTGCGTACCATGTTTTGCATAAATTCGTCGGGCGTGCACAGGTTGGTTACGTTGCAGCGGCCCTTGCCCGTGATGTAGAGCTTTTTGCCGAGCTTTTCGCCGCGTTCCAGCACCGTTACGCGCTTTCCTTGCGCGGCGGCGGTAACCGCTGCCAGCAGGCCCGCCGCGCCTCCGCCGATGATTACGATGTCAGGCATAGGGCTCAATGGCGGCAAACTGCGCCACAAATTCCGGCTGCAGCGCATCGTTGCCTCCGGGATTGCTCAGATAGGTAAAGGTGATGTGACCTTCCCGAAGCAGCGCCACGTCTGTGCCCTCGGCGGGCGGCTCCAGCTCGCAGCCGTTGGTCAGCCAGTAATAGGTGCCCGCGCGCGGGCTTTCCCGCCGGATATAGCAGTCCCGGTAACCGGCGGTGGACAGCGCGGCAACCACGGGGGGGCGCATATCCTTCACCTCGCAGTCGGGCGCGTTGATGCTGAGCACCGTCTGGGGCGGGACGTCGGTCCGGACGTACACCTCGGCGGTGTGCACGGTCAGCTGCGCCAGATAGTGCAGCATGCTTTGGGGGCCTTCATACGCGGCACTGGTTGCGATGGACGGGATATGGTTGAGCACGCCCTCGCGCGCGGCGCCCACAGTGCCGGAATAGTGCACGGCCATGCCTGCGTTGTGCCCCTTGTTGATGCCGGAAATCACCACGTCCACCGGCTTGTCCACCAGCTCGTAAAGCCCCAGCCGCACGCAGTCCGCCGGGGTGCCGGAAATGGACCACGCCTGCACGCCGGCTGGGTAATCATCCGCCTGCCGCACATAGATCGGGTCGGCTAAAGTGATCCTGTGGCTGGACGCGCTGCGCTGGGTATGCGGCGCGCATACGGTAACCGCATGCCCCCGCGCCACGCAGGCGTCGCACAGTGCGCGGAGGCCTTCCGCTTCAATTCCGTCGTCGTTCACCAGAAAAATGTGCATGTATACTCTCCTTTGTTGGATGAAAATCCGGTTTCCTTTGCGCTGCCCTGCCTCAATGCTTTTTGAAATCGCGTGTGAGGATGTCGATCAGCATCCGCGCGATATTGACCGAGCCCGCAATGGCAATCGCCCACCAAAAGCTGTCCACCGCCAGGGCTTCGGGGTACATGTTGGCTACCGTCAGCACCAGCCAGGTATCCAGCGCGACGTACAGCAGCCCCAGCGTGAAAAAGTTGATAATCTTCAGCAGCAGCCGGGCGATGGGCCGCACCAGTGCATATAAAATCCCCAGCACGGCGCCGGCAATCAGCGCGCTGCGGAGATCCTGCATGTGTACGCCGGGGTAATATTCGGCACAAAGCGGGATGGCGGCAACCGTGATTGCAAACCGCATAACAATGCCAAACACGCCGTCATCCCCCTTGAAGCGTACTGTAGACAGTATAGCACAAGCAAAGGAAAAAGGGTACGCAAACCGGACCTCGGGACACACAAAACAATACCCGCATGCGGCATCCAAACGGCTTTGGCGGGCGGTGCGGCAGTAGCCCGCGGGATACGACGGCCTACGGGGCTACCGGCCGCCCTGCTGGCCGTATTTGTGCAGGAAAAAATCATGGAAGGCCAGGCAATCCGCGTCGCAGATCGGCACCGCGCCGCCGATGCGCTGCACGTCCAGATACACCCGCGCGGTTTTTTCCAGCACGATGGCGCCGATAAGCGCTTCCTGCAGCGTTCGGCCAAGCGCGACCGCGCCGTGATTGGCGATCAGCGCGCCCGCGCGGTCCCGCAGCGCCTCGGCGACCGCGTCGGCCATTGCCTGCGTGCCGGGCACGGTATAGGCGGCGCAGCGGATGTCGCCGCCGAGGATCTGCACCTGATCGTCGCAGATGGGCGGGATGCCCTTTTGTGCGGCGGCAACGGTCAGCGCGGCGGTGGAGTGCGTGTGCACAACGGCGTTCACGCCGGGGCGCGTGCTGAGGATTTTGGCGTGCATCGGCACCTCGATCGACGGTTTCAGCGCGCCCTCCCAGGCAAGGGTTTGCAGGCTGACGATTACCATCTGCCCGGGCGTGAGCCCGGCGTAATCCATGCCCGAGGGCGTGATGACCATAAAGTCGTCGTCTATCCGTGCGGAGATATTGCCCCAGGTGCCCGCGGTCAGGCCCGCGGCAGCCATATCCTTTGCCGTCCGGCATACCTGTTGCTGCATGCGCTGCGCTGTTTCGATGTTCATTGGTTGGCCCTTTCTTGTGTTGCATGTGATCTGCAACTAATGTTATGTTGCTTTTGTAATGTTTCTGCTTTTGATACCGCAAAATCCTTCATGCTGGCTGCTGCTGCCTGCCAAGGAACTTTTCGGCGACGGGCAGCGCACGTCCGATCGCCGTTTCCGCCGCCGCGGCGTTGTTGACAGCCGCGGCGGGCTCGCTTATGATGGATGCGAGCTGCACGCCTGCGCGGGCACGAACGCAACGAGGTAAGGAAGCCGTATGAAGCGAACCGTAGACTGGAAAAAGTGGATATCGCTGGCATTGTTTGCCGTGATGGCGGCGCTGCTGGTGTGGTATGTGAAAACGCATTGGACGGAGATCTCCGGATTGCTGACGCTTAACCAAACCACGGTGGGGCTGCTGCTGGGACTGGGGATACTGGGCGCGATCATCAACAGCGTGTACCATCTTGTGATCCTGCGCACCTTCGGCATCCGCATGAAGCTGACGGACTGGATGGGCGTAACCTGCGTGAGCAACGCGATCGCCTTTGTGATGCCGCTGCGCGGGGAGCTGGCGCTGGCGGCCGGCTATTACAAGCGGGTCAACGGGCTGGCCTACACCAAAAGCGCGGCGATGGTGGCCGGCAACATGGTGTTCGGCGTTTCGTTTTCACTGCTGCAGATCATCGCGGCCATGCTGTGTGTGGGTCTGATCGACGGCAAGTGGCCGCTGCTGATCTGGGGCATTGCAGCGCTGGGTATGCTGGGCATCGCGGCGTTCGTTATTATTTCGCTGGGCTCGGAAAACCGCCTGCGCCGAAAAATAGAAAAATGGAAGATCATCCGCGACATCATCACCGGCTTCAACGATCTGCTGCGCAGCCGCAGGCTGCTGTGGCAGCTGCTGGGGTGCATGACGGGCAGCAATATCGTGCGGCTTTTGATCATCATGGTGTGCTTTCAGGCATCGGGCAGCCCTATTTCGTTTTACGAGGCGCTGCTGTACGGCAGCCTTGCGTGGCTGGCGTCTGTGATTGCGGTGGTGCCGGGCAATATCGGCCTGAAGGAAAGCGTGATGGGCATTGCCACCATGCAGCTGGGCGTGGATTTTACCGTGGGGGTAACGGCCTCGCTGCTGGAACGCGTGACGACGATGGTGGTGTACATCGGGCTGGGGCTTGTGTTCGCACTGCCCGTTTGGCTGCGGTATGCGCATGCGGAAAAAAAACAAGCGGGATGAATATTTATTATGTTTTATTTCCCGCAAAACACAGCAAACCCTGCTGTGACCGGCCCTGCGGCGCGGGTGCGTTTTGCTTGACATAAAATGAAATCTTGTATACAATAGGAAGGTCGGCAGAGGAATCGCGCAAGCGATTCCGGCTGTTTATGCGATAGATTTTAGCGGAATGGCTTATCCCGCCGAAACCGCAAACCTGCGGCGGGTTTTTTAGCAGGCGGCGCGCTGCTTATGGCGTGCAGCCCCTGATGAATATGTTTTAGCAGCGACGGCGCTTGGGCGGGGAGCACCCCTGGCACAAGCATACCGCCGCGAACCATCGAAGCTACAGGCATTATGTCATTCAAAAAAGTCTGAACAGCTGCCGCACGGGTTTTTACCCGTGGGGTTTTTGGTTTATCCGGAAGCCATTTCTTGATTATTAACATCGTAAAAGCATTTCGATACGGAAAGGAGATCGACGACATTGAACCTGATCATCAGCATTATCATCGCTGTTGTTACCCTGATTATCGGCGCTGCGGGCGGGTATGCCTACCGCAAATCAACCGCGGAAAAGCGCATCGGGCGCACCGAAGCCTATGCCAAAAACTTATTGGAAGAAGCCACGCGTAAAGCGGATGAAAAGAAAAAGGAAACCATTCTCGAAGCCAAGGAAGAGGTACTGCGCCTGAAAACCGAGCTCGACCGCGAGTGCCGCGACCGCCGCAGCGAGGTACAGCGCTCCGAGCGCCGCATCCTGCAGCGGGAGGAATCGCTGGATAAGAAAACCAATACGCTGGAAACCCGTGAAAACCAGATCAACCAGCGCATGAGCAAGCTGGAGCAAAGCGAAAAAGAGCTGGAGGACAGCCAGAAGAAGCAAAATACGGAGCTGGAGCGCATCGCCGGCATGACGCAGGACGAAGCGCGCCAGATGCTGGTCAGCCGTATCCAGAAGGACGCTTACCACGAAGCCGCCGCCACCGTGCGCGAGATTGAAGCCAAGGCGCGCGAGGAGGGCGAAAAGAAGGCCCGCAACATCGTGACCCTCGCCATTCAGCGGTGCGCGTCCGACCATGTGGCGGAGAGCACCGTATCTGTTATCGTATTGCCCAACGACGATATGAAGGGCCGCATCATTGGCCGCGAAGGCCGCAACATCCGCGCGCTGGAAACCGCCA
>DAOPIR010000004.1:0-48768 GCA_035399245.1 Candidatus Limiplasma sp. | reverse complement strand
TCTGATGAAAATCTACCCCACTATCGCACAAATGCTTTAATCATCGTTTACCTAGATTCAATCCCTGGCTTTTACCCCGCCTAGGTAGTTCTGTTTTTGCCCGTCGAACTCCTGCCGGATGGCCGCAGGAATGCGGCGGACAAGGCGGCTGTACACGCGCTGCCGGAATGCGGACTTGACAGGCCAATACCTGCTTTTTATAATAACATTATTAATAACGTTATTAATATCATTGTTATTAACGATATCATTAATGATAATGATGTCATTACAAAAATTGGTTATGAATATCCTGCACTTGTCATGAATACCCTGTACTCACAGAGAGGAGCCGCTTATGCAGCAATCCAGACAATCCCTTATCCGTCCGGACATTCAAGCGCTGCTCAATCAGGCGTTTGATGAAACCGACCACCTGAAAAAAGGAGAAACTTTCCTCCTGAAAGATTTGTTCAAAGGCTACGAATGGAAGCGGATCGCCGTCAAAGACCGGCTGCTGCTGGGATCGCTGTTCCTTTCGGGCAGCGAAGGCAGTGCAGGCATTACAGCCGTTGATAAAACTCGCTCCAACTGGCAGGTCTACCAAAAAGCATAACATGCGTTCCACCTATTAAATAAGAAGCGCCCCGCCTCTGCGGCGGTTTTCTTTCCGTGCAAAACATGCTAAAATAAGGCCATCGTCAGGATCGGAGGAATATGCATGAAGCGCATCAGCATCGTTGTCCCGTGTTACAACGAGGAGGAAGCCATACCGCTGTTTTATGCCGCCGTCAAGCCCGTGCTTGCGGGTTTGCCTGTGCAGGCCGAGCTGTGGTTTGTGGACGACGGCAGCCGCGACGGCTCGCTTACGCAGATGAAAGCGCTGCATCAGGCGGACGACAGCGTACACTATGTGTCGTTTTCGCGCAATTTCGGCAAGGAGTCGGCCATGTATGCGGGACTGGAAGTCGCGACCGGCGACTATGTTGCCGTGATGGATGTGGATTTGCAGGATCCGCCGTCGCTGCTGCCCAAGATGCTTGCGCTGGTTGAAACCGGCGAATTTGACTGCGTGGCCACCCGCCGCGTTACTCGTAAGGGCGAGCCGAAGATACGCTCGTTTTTCGCGCGGCGGTTTTACCACCTGATCAACAAAATTTCCAAGACCGAGGTAATGGACGGCGCGCGCGATTTTCGCCTGATGACGCGGCAGATGACCGACGCCGTGCTGTCGCTTAAGGAGGTCAGCCGCTTTTCCAAGGGTATTTTCGGCTGGGTGGGCTTTCACACCAAGTGGCTGGAATACGAAAACGTGGAGCGCGTCGCGGGCGAAACCAAGTGGTCGTTTTGGAAGCTGCTGATCTACTCGCTGGACGGCATTATCGGGTTTTCCACCATGCCGCTGGCCATCGCCAGCATTACGGGCGTGGTGTTCTGCCTGATCGCGCTGCTGCTGCTTTTGTACTTCTTCATTAAAACCCTCGTGTGGGGCGACCCGGTGGCCGGCTTTCCGATGATGATCTGCATCATATTGCTGCTGGGCGGTATCCAGCTGTTCTGCATCGGCATTCTGGGGCAGTACCTGTCCAAAACCTATCTGGAAACCAAGCGGCGTCCGCTGTACATCCTCAAGGAGAAAGAATAATGACCCGACAATTTTCTATCGGCACCGTGCCCATCGGCGGCGGTGCGCCTGTTACCGTGCAATCCATGACCAATACCGATACCCATGACGTGATGGAAACCCTGGCCCAGATCAACGCCCTGCACATCGCGGGGGCGGACATCGTGCGCGTGAGTGTGTATGACGACGCCTGCCTGCCGGCGTTTAAAATGATCTGCGCCAAATCTCCCGTGCCTGTTGTGGCGGATATCCACTACCGTGCCGACCTGGCCGTGGGCGCGCTGGAGGCGGGCGCCGCCAAGGTGCGTATCAATCCGGGCAACATCGGCTCGGCGGACAAGGTGAAGCTGGTAGCCGACTGCGCCCGCGCGCACGGCGCGCCCATCCGCGTGGGGGTCAACTCCGGCTCGATGGAAAAGGACATCCTTGCCAAATACGGCGGCGTCACCGCCGAGGGCATGCTGGAAAGTGCGCTGCGCCATGCGCGGCTGCTGGAAGCCGCGGGCTTTCACGACATCGTGCTCAGCCTGAAATCCAGCGACGCGCCCCTGACCGTAAAGGCAAACCGGCTGGCCGCGGCGGCCTGCGATTACCCCCTGCACCTGGGTGTAACCGAGGCGGGGCTGCCGGGCGAAGGGCATGTGAAAAGCGCGGTGGGCATCGGCGCGCTGCTGCTGGACGGCATCGGCGATACCATCCGCGTGTCGCTGTCGGGCGACCCCGTGCCGGAGGTGGCGGCGGGGATCTCCATCCTGAAGGCCTGCGGGCTGCGCAAGGGCGGTGTCAACATCGTGTCCTGCCCCACGTGCGGGCGCACGAGCATCGATGTGGCGGGCATCGCCGCACAGGTGCAGGAGGTGCTCAAGGACTGCGCGCTGCCGCTGACCGTGGCGGTGATGGGCTGCGTGGTCAACGGGCCGGGCGAGGCGAAGGAAGCCGATTTCGGCGTGGCCGGCGGCGGCAACGGCAAGGGTGTGCTGTTCCAAAAGGGTATGCCGCCCGAACCTGTGCACGGCGACCTTGCGGCACTGTTGATCGAACGCGTCAGGAGATATGAAATTGAACAAAACGGAACTCATCCAAACCCTTGAAAACACGCTGCCCGATATGAAGGGCAAGCTTTCTATTGAGCGCGTGCTCTTCCGCGCGGCGGACAACAAGGCGTACTTCAGCCTGTTGTGCGACGATCTGGTGGACGAGCGCGCGTTTTTGAAGCTCGACCAGCGGCTGTGCTCGCTGTTCCCGGGCATGAACATCGCGCTGCGCGTGGCATCGCCCGGGCTGGCGGAGGATTTTAAGGCCGATATTGCCAAGTATACGCCTGTGCTCAAGGCGTTTTTGCGCCGGCAGAGTCCGGCGATCAAAACATGGCTGGAGGACGTCAGCTGGTCAATCGACCAGGAGGAAATCCTGCTGGTCTGTCCGGATGATTTTGCCATCCAGTTTTTCAAGCGCAACAAGCTGGACGATAAGCTTTCCCAGGCCGTGTGGGATATCTTCCGCCTGCGGCTGCCCGTGCACCTGGAAAAGTGCTGCGAGCGGGAGCAGTGGGTGGCGCGTATGCGCGCCGACGCCGAGGATCGCCGCAGGCAGCAGCATGCCGAGGATCGCGCGGGCAATCCGCATACCGCCGACGTACCCTGGGACGATCAAAACCCGGGCGCGGCGCTGGAGATCACCCCGCCCAAGGCCAAAAAGAAGCCTGCCAAAGCCAAGGCGGAGCGGGGCGCGGTTATCAAGGGCCGCTCGATTGCCGAAAAACCCGTGCCCATCGGCGAGCTGACCGAGGAATCCGGCGTGACCGTGATCGAAGGCGAGGTTGTCAACACCCCCAATTTCCGCGAGCTCAAGGGCGGGGAGACGGCGTTGCTGACCTTTGCCGTGGGCGACGACACCTCCACGGTGTACTGCAAAGCGTTTTACCGCTACCGTATGCGGGGGGCCGAAACGCCGCCCACCAAGGCCGAAAAGGACCGCGTGAACCAGCAGGCGGAAAAGCTGAAAAAGGGCATCCGTGTCAAGGTGCGCGGCGAGTGCAAGATGGACAGCTTTTTAAACGAGCTGTCCGTCAACGCGCGCGATATTCAGGCTGTGCCCGCCGAGGAGCGCAAGGATACCGCGCCCGAGGGCAAAAAGCGCGTGGAGCTGCACATGCATACCAACATGTCCGCCATGGACGCGACGGCCGAGGCCGCCACGCTGGTCAAGCAGGCCGCCAAGTGGGGGCATCCCGCCGTGGCGATAACCGATCACGGCGTGTCGCAGGCCTATCCCGCCGCGTTTGCCGCCGCCAAAAAGAACGGCATTAAGATCATCCCCGGGCTGGAGGGCTATCTGTGCGATCAGGTGCCGCTGGTGAAAAACGCCGACGGGCGCGGGCTGTTTGATCCCATCATCGTGCTGGATTTCGAAACCACGGGCCTGTCGCCGGTGGCCGACCGCATCATCGAGATCGGCGCGGTAAAGCTGGTCGGCGGCGCGGTGACCGAGGAGTTCAGCATGCTGTGCGACCCCGGCGTGCCGCTCAGCGAAAAGATCACCGATATTACGGGCATTACCAACGCCATGCTCAAGGATAAGCCGTCCGCCGCCGAGGGTGTGAAACAGCTGATGGCGTTCATCGGCAATCTGCCGGTGGCCGCGCACAACGCGCCCTTTGATATCGCCTTTTTGAAGGCCGAGCTGCGGCGCAGCGGCGGCACGTTTTTCGCGCCGATTTTAGACACGCTGCTGCTGGCGCGGCGCATCTATCCCGGGCGCAAAAGCTACCGGCTGGGCGCGGTGTGCCGGATGCTGAAGGTGAAGCTGGTCAACGCCCACCGCGCCGTTAACGACGCCGCGGCCACCGCGCTGTGCCTGCAGCAGATGCTGCTCGTGCTGGAAAAGCGCGGCGCGAAGGCGCTGTCCGATATCGACCAGGCCGTGCAGGGCGAAAGCTTCGGCGATTCCAACCATATCATTCTGCTGTGCAAAACCCGCAAGGGCATGGAAAACCTAAACCAGATCATTACCGAATCCCATCTCAAATACTTCCGCCGCACGCCCACCATCCCGCGCCGCCTGATTGAAAGGTACCGCGAGGGGCTGATAATCGGCAGCGCGTGTGAGGCGGGCGAGCTGTTCCGCGCGGTGGTAGCCGGCAAGAGCGACGACACGCTGAAGCGCATCGCGTCGTTTTACGATTATCTGGAGATCCAGCCCGTGGGCAACAACGCGTTTTTGCTGCGCAACGGCACCGCGGACAACGAGGAGCAGCTGCGCGATTACAACCGCAAAATCGTGGCGCTGGGAGAGGCGCTGGGCAAGCCCGTGGCGGCCACCGGCGACGTGCATTTCCTCAATCCGCAGGATTCTATTTTCCGCGCCATCCTGCAGGCGTCTCTGGGCTATGAGGACGCTGACGAGCAGCCGCCGCTGTACTTCAAAACCACCGACGAGATGCTGGAGGAGTTTTCGTACCTGGGCGAAGAAAGGGCCTACGAGGTCGTGGTGGAAACGCCGCAGGCGATCGCCGCTATGGTGGACGACCTGACGCTGTTTCCCAAGCACCCCACCGGCGCCGATACCTTCCAGCCCGTGTGGGACGACGCGGCCGAGCTGATCGAAACCTCCAGCCGCATGCGGGCGCGCGAGCTGTACGGCGATCCGCTGCCCGAGCTGATTGAGCAGCGGCTGCAAAAGGAGCTGCACTCCATTATCGGCTACGGCTTTGCCACGCTGTACGCCATTGCCAAAAAGCTGGTGGAAAAATCGCTGTCCGACGGCTATCTGGTGGGCTCGCGCGGCAGTGTGGGCAGCTCGTTTGTGGCGATGCTGTGCGGCATTACGGAGGTCAACCCCCTGCCGCCGCACTACCGCTGCGAGCACTGCGGCAAAACCGTGTTTGTCGGCCCCGACGAAGGCACCGTGGGCGTGGACCTGCCCGACCGTCTGTGCGACGGCTGCGGCCAGCCTATGGTCAAGGACGGCTATGATATCCCCTTTGAGGTGTTTTTGGGCTTTAAGGGCGACAAGGTGCCCGATATCGACCTTAACTTCTCCGGCGAGTACCAGCCCACGGCGCACGCCTATATCGAGGAGCTGTTCGGCAAGGGATTTGTGTTCCGCGCGGGCACCATCTCCGCCCTGGCGGAGAAAACCGCCTACGGCTTTGCCGCCAAGTACCTTGAGGAGCGCGGCATCCACGCCGGACGCGCGCACAAGGAACGCCTGGCCGAGGGCTGCCAGGGCGTGAAGCGCACCACCGGCCAGCACCCGGGCGGCATCGTGGTGCTGCCCAAGGAGTACTCCATCAACCAGTTCACCGCCATCCAGCACCCCGCCGACGACAGCACCGGCGGCATCCTGACCACGCATTTTGATTTTTCCTCCATGCACGACATTCTGGTGAAGCTGGACTGCCTGGGGCACGTGGATCCCACGATGCTGCACTATCTGGAGGAGATCACCGGCGTTCCCTGCCGCAGCCTGCCCGTGAAGGATCCCGATGTAATGAAGCTGTTTTTGGGCACCGAGGTGCTGGGCATATCCGCCGAGGAGCTTTTAAGCCCCATGGGCACGCTGGGCATTCCGGAGTTCGGCACCGCGTTTGTGCAGGGCATGCTGCAGGAAACCAAGCCCGAGACCATGGAGGAGCTCATCCGCATTTCCGGCCTCAGCCACGGCACCGACGTATGGCTGGGCAACGCGCAGGAGCTGATCAAGGCCGGCACGGCGAAGCTGAACCAGTGCTTCTGCACCCGTGACGATATCATGAATTTCCTGATTGCCAAGGGCGTCGAAAGCAAGATGAGCTTTACCATCATGGAGGCCGTCAGAAAGGGCAAGGGCCTTACGCCCGAGATGGAGCAGGTGCTGCACGAAAAGCAGATTCCCCAGTGGGCGATTGACAGCTTTCAGAAAATCCAGTACATGTTCCCGCGCAGCCACGCCGTGGCGTATGTCATCATGGCGCTGCGCGTGGCGTGGTACAAGGTGCACCGGCCGCTGTCGTACTATGCGGCGTACTTTTCCATCCGCGCCGTCGGCTTTGACGCAAATACCATGCTCGTGCCGGCCAAGGCCATCCGCGACCATGTAAAGGCGTTTATCGACGGTGATAAGATGTCCGCCACCGAGGAAAAGGAGAAAAACGCCCTGCACATGATCCTGGAGATGAACCTGCGCGGCTATAAGCTGCTGCCGGTGGACCTGTACAAGAGCGATAAAAAATACTTCCTGATTGAGGAAGCCGAAAACGGGCTGCGCTGTCCCTTCCTGTCGCTCAACGGCTTCCCCGAGGCCGCCGCCGACGGTATTGTGGACGCGCGCAAAAACGGCAGGTTTCTCTCGGTTGAGGATCTGCGCCTGCGCGCGCATGTTGGCACCAGCGTGGTCGATATGCTTACCAAGCAGGGCGCGCTGGAAAACATGGCAGCCTCCAACCAGATTGATCTGTTTTCGATGATGGACGAGCAGCGTTAGCTTTGCTGGTCCAGCCAATCTAAATTCAAGCAATACAGCTTTCGCCTGCCGTCTTTTGTAATGGGAAACATGATTTTACCCTTGTCGCTGTCTAAAAAAGCCTTTACGGTCGGGCGGCCAACGTCGCAGTTTTGCAGAATCTCCGGAAAGGTTAGCCCTTCGGAGGAGAACAAGGATACCTGAAGCAGAAGATAAGCGACTTTCTGCTGCTTTTTATCGGAAAGCAATCGATCTAAAACTTTTTCATAGGCGTTCAGGCGCTGCATACGAGATTCCAATGCTTCCGCAAGCCGGGTATACGAGGTCAGGAGAATTTCCAGGAATCCGAGAATGAAAGGTGTCAGGTCGCCTCTGTTTTTAGGATTGTTGGCTTCCTTAAACATCTTATAGTACTTTGCTTTTTCCATGTTGATTGTATAGGAAAGCCGCACACCGATCAATGGATCGAGAGTATGAGACAATAAGTAACTGCTGATAAAGCGCGCCAAACGGCCGTTTCCGTCGTAATAGGGATGGATATAGCCAAACAGGTAATGAAAAATGGCAACGCGATACAGAAGATTAATGGCGTCGTTTTGCAAAAGCAGCAGCGCTTTGTCCATGGCGGCGATGATTGCGCTTTCCGGAAACAGGCCGGTGTGGATAACGTTATCCCTGTTGCTGTATACCTGCACCGGTTCCTGTCGGAAACATTCTCCGTCCGGAGCATTCTTCGGGTTTTCTTTAATAACTTCCGGCAGGCAGATTTCATCATACAGACGTCGGATATCTGAGCAGGCTTGCAGGGGAATGGTCTCTTGTGCAAACAGCGCGTTATATCGCGTGACCATCCCAAGCAGGCGATCTTCTTTTTTTCGTTTATAGATGATCGTAATCTCTTTTCGCGTACTGTTGATCTGTTCGATATTCAGGCTTTGATGCACTTCTTCAACCAGTGATTTAACATAGTATTGTTTAATGGCTGCTCTGGGCAGAGCATATCGAGCCGTTGAAACGCGCTTATCCATAACCATGATTTGATATAGCAGAGAGGACAGTTCCTGTGTCTGCATAAAGAACGCGGGATTTCCTTCAATGGATATATCCAACACTGTGGCGGAAATACTGGAGAAACGCCGTTGGTATTCCTGTTCATAATCCGATCTGTTTTGATAATAAATCTTACGCAGCGTTTCATACGGCATGCGGCTTCACCTCACAATCAGAGCGCTTTATCATTTGCATTTATGCTTGTTTCTGCAATTGGGAATCACATTTTACCACTTATAATTGCAGAAATCAAGAAAACTGCAATTATAAATGATAAAAATGGAATTATAATAACAGTTATTAAGAATACTGCTATTATTAATGAGCGGGACTGCTATATATGCACAGAATCATCAAACTCTGTAAATGTTGGAAAATGAGCGACGGATGTCCGGCAAAAAATTTCCGCGGAAACGCGGAGTTTGCGGCTTTCCAGCCCTTTCCAGCCCGGCAGACCGCGAAGCGGGATGCATGCTGCGGTAGGCTGCTGACCGGCATCACGGTTAGAGATATGTAACCGGAAACCCTTGTAAAATCTATGGAAACAATACAAAATAGATACTTTTCTTTTTCTGTAAAATCTGCTATTATAGTCATTGACATTTAATTAACAATGCAATATTAGTTTTCTTAATGTGACAATATTTTGATCGGGAGTGAAAACATGGAAGAAAAAACGGGAACCGAAACAAAGTGCGACAATGAAGCTTTTTCGGAAATCGCCAGCATTATCGACCTGTACAAGGATAAGGAAGGCAGCCTGATCCAGGTGCTGCACCATGCGCAGGAGCTGTACGGCTATCTGCCGCTGGAACTGCAGTCTTTTATCGCCGACGGTATGGGCATACCGCTGAGCGAGGTATCGGGCGTGGTAACGTTCTATTCGTTTTTCTCCACCCAGCCGCGCGGCAAGCACACCATCCGCATCTGCATGGGCACGGCGTGCTACGTGCGCGGCGGCAAAAAGCTGGTGGAAACCCTGCAGGACGAGCTGCATATCAAGATCGGCGATACCACGGCGGACGGCCTTTTTACGTTCGAAGTGGCGCGCTGCATCGGCGCCTGCGGCCTGGCGCCGGCCATCATGATCGACGACACGGTCTACAAGCAGGTTACCCCCAACAAGCTTAAGGCGATCCTCGCCGAGTACCAGAAGGAAGAGGTGAGCGAATAATGGCGGCGGAGCAGATTAAGACGCTCAAACAGCTGGAAGATATCAAGCAGGAATTCGTAAAGGCGCAGGAGCAGTACGACTACATCGTGTATGTGTGCGGCGGCGCGGGCTGCGTGTCCTCCAACTGCGAGCTGATGAAAAACACCCTGATCGAAGAGGCCGAAAAAGCCGGCCTGAGCGACAAGGTAAAGGTGTATGTGACCGGCTGCATGGGCACCTGCGCGGTGGGCCCCGTGATGCTGGTTACCCCCGGCAATTATTTTTACACATCCTTGACCGAAGCCAAGGTCAAGGACATCGTCAAGTCCCATCTGGCCGGCGGCAAGGTAATCGAAGCGTATACCTATTTTGATAAGACGCTTGATAAGCACGTGCCCAAGCTGGACGACATCAACTTCTTCAAAAAGCAGGTCAAGATCGCGCTGCGCAACTGCGGCGCCATGGCCTACGGCGAAGTGGCGGCCTATATCGCCCGTGACGGTTACCAGGCGGCGTGCAAAGCGCTGACCGAGCTGTCGCCCCAAAAGGTGATCGACGAGGTTAAGGCTTCCGGCCTCAAAGGGCGCGGCGGCGCGGGCTTCCCCACCGGCGTTAAATGGCAGGCGGGGCACGACCAGAAGACCGATCGCAAGTTTATCGTCTGCAATGCCGACGAGGGCGACCCCGGCGCGTTTATGGACCGTTCCATCATCGAGGGCGATCCCCACACCGTGATCGAGGGCATGATGCTGGGCGGCTACGCCATCGGCGCAACGCAGGGCTACATCTACATCCGTGCGGAGTACCCCATCGCGGTGGAGCGCATGGAAGAGGCCATGAAGCAGGCGCGCGCCTGCGGGCTGCTGGGCAAGGACATCTTCGGCAGCGGCTTTGATTTCGATCTGGAAATCCGCATCGGCGCGGGCGCGTTTGTCTGCGGCGAGGAAACGGCCCTGATGGCCTCGGTGGAAGGCCAGCGCGGCGAGCCCAAGCAAAAGCCGCCGTTCCCGTTCCAGCGCGGCCTGTTCGGCTGCCCGACCATCATTAACAATGTCGAGACCTTTGCCAATGTGCCCGCGATATTGCTCAAGGGCGCGCCGTGGTACGCGCAGTACGGCACCGAGGATTCCAAAGGCACCAAGGTGTTCGCGCTGGCCGGCGACGTGGTCAATACCGGCATTATCGAGGTACCCATCGGCATCCCCATCGGCGAGATCATCTTTGATATCGGCGGCGGCGTGCCAAACGGCAAGAAGTTCAAGGCGGCGCAGATCGGCGGCCCGTCCGGCGGCTGCATCACCGCGGAAAACCTCAATACGCCCACCGACTATAAACCCCTGCAGGCGCTGGGCGCAATCATGGGCTCCGGCGGCCTGATTATCATGAACGAGGACACCTGTATGGTGGACACCGCCCGCTTCTTCATGGATTTCATCCGTGACGAAAGCTGCGGCAAGTGCACCGCCTGCCGCGTCGGCACCAAGCGTATGCTGGAGATCCTTGAGCGTATCGTGATTGGCGAAGGCGTGGAAGGCGATGTGGAGCTGCTTGAGGAACTGGGCGAGGTAATCCAGCAGACCGCTATGTGCGGCCTGGGGCAGACCGCGCCTAATCCGGTGCTGTCCACGATCAAGTATTTCCGCAACGAGTACGACGAGCACATCCGTAAGCACCACTGCCGCGCGGGCGTATGCTCCAAGCTGTTCCTGGCGCCGTGCTCCAACACCTGCCCCGCCGGCGTGAATATCCCCGGCTATATGAGCCTGATCTCCGCGGGCCGCTTTGTGGACGCGTACGAGCTCGTGCGGCAGGATAACCCGCTGCCCGCCATCTGCGGCCGCGTGTGCACCCGTCCGTGCGAGGCCAAGTGCCGCCGCGGCACCGTGGACGAATCGCTGGCAATCTGCGATTTGAAGCGCTTCGTGTCCGACTATGCGCTGGCGCACGAGGAATTTAAGAAAGAAAAAATCGCCAAAAACGGCAAGCGCGTCGGCATTATCGGCGCGGGCCCGTCCGGGCTTAGCTGTGCGCATTACCTGGCGCGCAAGGGCTACGACGTGGATATCTTCGAGGCCGAGGATGTGTGCGGCGGCGTGCTGGCATTCGGCATTCCCGCCTATCGCCTGCCCAAGGACGTCATCAACAAGGAAGTCGAGCGCATCAAGGCGCTGGGCGTGAACATCCATCTCAACCAGCCCATCGGCAAAAAGCTGTCGTTTAAGACCATCATCAACGAGTTCAACGCCGTGTACATCGCCATCGGCGCGCAGGTGCCCCAGAAGCTCAAGCTTGAGGGCGAGGAGCTCAAGGGCGTCATGGGCGGACTGGACTTCCTTAAGGCCGTCAATCTCGGCTGGGATGTGAAGATCGGCGAAAAGGTGGCCGTCATCGGCGGCGGTAATACCGCCATCGATTCCGCGCGCACCGCCAAGCGGCTGGGCGCCAAGCAGGTAACCATCCTCTACCGCCGCGACCGCGACGCCATGCCCGCTGAAAACCTTGAGATCGAAGAGGCCATCGAAGAAGGCGTGGAGATCATGGAAATGGTCAACCCCGTGCGGTTCATCGGCGCAGACGGCAAGCTGACGCAGGTCGAATGTGTGAAGATGACCCCCGGCGCGTTTGACCGCTCCGGCCGCCGCCGCCCCGTGGCGGTGGAAGGCTCCAACTTCAAGCTGGACTTCGATACGGCCATTGCCGCCGTCAGCCAGCATGCGGACCTTGACTTTGTAGACAAGAAAGAAACCAAGACCACCCCGTGGGATACCTTCGTCATCGACGAGGACACGCAGATGACCTCCATGGACGGCGTGTTCGCCGGCGGCGACGTGGTACGCGGCCCCGACGACGCGATCCACGCGATTGCCGACGGCAAGCAGGCAGCGTCCGCCATTGACTGCTATCTGGGCGGCGACGGCGTGCTCAACAAGGGCGCAGCCATTGACCTGCCCGTGATCATCGATGAAGACGAGATCGTGCAGCACGGCCGCTTCCCCATCAACATCGCCGATGCCTGCGAGCGCAGCCAGTGCTTTGAAGAAGTGAACCTCGGGTTCCACAAGCTCAACGCGGTTGCCGAATCGATGCGCTGCCTGCATTGCGAAAGGAGAAATTAACGATGGCTACCATAACGATTAACGGGCAAAAAGCCACGGTTTCCGATGACGCCACCATTTTACAGGCGGCCAAAAGCGTCGGCATCTATATCCCCACCCTTTGTAATCTGGAAGGCGTACACTCCTTTGGCTCCTGTCGCATCTGCGTGGTGGAGGTCGAGGGCGCGCGCACACTGCAGGCCAGCTGTCTGGCCAAGGTGCGCGACGGCATGGTGGTGCGCACCAACTCCGCCAAGGTGCGCAAGGCGCGCCGCGTGCTCTACGAGCTGCTGCTGTCCGACCATGACAAGGAATGCCTTACCTGCACACGCAGCCGCGACTGCGAGCTGAAAGCCCTGGGCGAAATGCTGGGCGTGACCGAGACCCGCTTTGAGGGCGAGCATATCTCCCCGCCGTCGGATGTATCGGTCGCCATCACGCGCGATATGGGCAAGTGTGTGCTGTGCCGCCGCTGCGTAACCGTGTGCAACACTATTCAAAAAACCGGCGTGTTGAACGCCCAGAACCGCGGTTTTGACACCGTGATCTCTCCGGCCATGGAAAGCCCGCTGGGCTCGGCCAGCTGCGTGTTCTGCGGCCAGTGCACCGTAGTATGCCCCACCGGCGCGCTGCACGAGACCGATTCCACCCAGAAGGTGTGGAATATGATCGACTCGGGCAAGCGTACCATCGTGCAGGTGGCGCCCGCCATCCGCGTGGCCATCGGCGAGGAGTTCGGCATGGAGCCGGGCTCGCGCGTGACCGGCAAGCTGGCCGCCGCGCTGCGTGTGATGGGCTTTGACGATGTGTTTGATACCAACTTCGCCGCCGACCTGACCATTATGGAAGAGGGCACGGAGTTCCTGGGCCGCGTTAAGGCCGCGCTCACCGGCGGGGAAACCACGCTGCCGATGATCACCTCCTGCTCGCCCGGCTGGATCAAGTACATCGAGCACCACCATCCCGAAAAGCTCGCAAACCTGTCCACCTGCAAGTCCCCGCACATGATGCTGGGCGCAGTGGCCAAGAGCTATTATGCGGATAAGATCGGCGTGAAGCCCGAGGATATCAACGTGGTCTCGGTCATGCCCTGCACCGCCAAAAAATTTGAAATCAACCGCCACGAGATGTTCAACAACGGCGTGCCCAACGTGGACGCCGTGCTCACCACGCGCGAGCTGGGCAAGATGGTGCGCGAGGCGGGCATCGATTTTGAAAACCTGCCCGATGAAGAGTTTGACAATCCGCTGGGCATGTCCACCGGCGCGGCCGATATCTTCGGCGTTACCGGCGGCGTGATGGAAGCGGCCCTGCGCACGGTGTACGAAGTCGTTACCGGCCGTGAGCTGCCATTTGAAGGCCTGCATGTTACCCCCATCGAGGGCCTTGACCAGATCAAGGTGGCCGATCTCAAGATCGAAAACCCGCTGCCCGCTTACGATTTCCTTAAGGACGTCGTGGTGAAGGTCGCCGTAACCAGCGGCACCGCCGGCGCGGAGATCCTGCTCAAACAAATCGAAGACGGCACCTCGCCGTACCACTTCATCGAGGTTATGGGCTGCCCGGGCGGCTGCATCATGGGCGGCGGCCAGCCGCGCTCCAAGGATCCCGATGTGCGCGAAAAGCGGCTTAAGGGCCTCTACACCGAGGACGAGAGCAAGACCATGCGCAAGTCCCACGAAAATCCGTTCATCGTCAAGCTTTATGACGAGTTCCTCGGTACGCCCAACGGCCATAAGTCGCATGAGCTGCTGCACACTCATTACACCAAGCGCGGCATGGAAAACCGCCTCGCCGATCAGGAAATGGTGCAGGCTGAGGTGAACCCCAAAGCATAAAAAACATAGGGGCACCGTCCTCCTCTATGTTCCTAATGAAGGGCCAAGCCCTTGCCCCTCATTGCGCGATAGCGTCAATGAGGGGTTTTGCTGTGTTCTGATTTTTGTTTTGACGAATGGAAGCTCGGGCCCGGAGAAGGCAAAGCCTTGTTTGCGTGTTGCTTAAAATCCGGTTTTCTCTTGCCTTGCCCTTTTGTGCCTGAAAGGGAGGCATGGTGAGTTTGTGTATTGTTTAAAATCCGGTTTTCTCTTGCCTTGCCCTTTTGTGCCTGAAAGGGAGGCATGGTGAGTTTGTGTATTGTTTAAAATCCGGTTTTCTCTTGCCCTGCCCTTTTGTACATGGAAGGGAGGCATAGTGAGTTTGGCATTGCTTTAAATCTGGTTTTCTCTTGCCTTGCCCTTTTGTGCATGGAAGGGAGGCATAGCGAGTCTGCGTATTGTTTAAAATCTGGTTTTCTCTTGCCTACTTCTCTTTTTTCCAAAAAGAGAAGTAGGACATTCGTGTTGTATGAAGAAATATCTTGTTTTGGGATGAAAGCGACGGGGGAGCGGAGAGCATGGCGGATACAAAGGGCAAGGCGCAGTTAAGCGTCCGGCAGCGGGCGTGGCAGTTTTTCAAGTTTGCGCTGTTTTCGGCGTCGGCGGGATTGATCCAGCTGGGCAGCTTTACGCTGCTCAACGAAACAACGGGCTTTCCATACTGGCCCAGCTACCTGATCGCGCTAACGCTGAGCGTGGTGTGGAACTTTACCTTCAACCGCCGCTACACCTTCAAGTCCACGGCCAACATCCCCAAGGCAATGACGCTGGTGCTGCTGTACTACGCGGTGTTCACGCCGCTGAGCACCTGGTGGGGCGACGCGCTGACGAACATCGGCTGGAACGATTACATTGTGCTGGGCGGCACAATGCTGACGAACTTCGTAACCGAGTTCCTGTTCCAAAGCCTGGTGGTGTTTCGCAAAACCATGAACACCAACAGCCTGGCGAAGCACCCGATGCCGGAGGAAGAGCCCCTGCAGGAAGAACTGCCCACAGAGGGATAGATATTTATGCAGAATAACGAAAAGAAAGCCGGATGAAACCGGCTTTTTTTGCTGATAATCTTTTTATATTCCCAAACAAACCCAAGCTAAATCCGGTTTTTCTCTTGCAAACCACTCGATTTTATAGCCGCATCATTCCCTGTCGGTCGTGATGCTCCTTAAACCCTCCCAACTCCAGTTCGTTTTACCCTTCGGGCAAGTGCCCACAGGGCACACACTCACTTTCGTTGCCTCTCTTTTTTATCAAAAAGAGAATCAAGGAACCCGTACCCCGCTGCGTCCATTTCGTCAAAGGGGATGAAGCGCAGGGCGGCGGAATTGATGCAGTAGCGGGTGCCGGTGGGCGAATCGGGATCGTGCGTAAACACGTGGCCCAGGTGCGCATTGCCCGCGCGGGAGCGCACCTCGGTGCGCTGCATACCGTGGCTGCCGTCGTGCAGCTCGGCGATCACGGCGGGATCAATCGGCTGTGAAAACGCGGGCCAGCCGCAGCCGCTGGTAAACTTGTCGGTGGATGCAAACAACGGCTCGCCGGTGGTGATATCCACGTAAATCCCCTTGGCATGGTGCTGCCAAAGCGGGTTGGTAAACGGCGCTTCGGTATCGGCCTCCTGCGTAACGCGGTATTGCCGGGGCGTAAGCGCCTGCCGCAGCGCACCCTTGTCCGGCCGCGGATAGCGCCCCGCGTCAATGCGGATCTGCGCGGCCCGGCGCATTGCGGCGGGCGGGATGTGGCAATAGCCGCCGGGGTTTTTGTCCAGATAATCCTGATGATAGTCCTCGGCCTCAAAGAAATTCTCCAGCGGCTTGATCTCCACATAAAACGGCTGATGCCGCTCGCGCTCAATGCCCGCAACGGCCTCCGCCACCGCCTGCGACTGCGCGTCGGTGTAGTAGATGCCGGTCTGGTACTGTGTGCCGATATCGTGCGCCTGCCGGTTCTTCTGCGTGGGATCAATCACCGAAAAATAGGCAAACAGCAGCGTCTCCAGGCTGACGGCGTCGGGATCGTAGGTCACGCGCACGGTCTCCCGAAAGCCGGTATCGCCGGCGCATACGGCCTTGTAGCTCGGCGGTATATCCGTATGGCCGTTGGCATAGCCGCTGGCGGCGTCCAGCACGCCCGGGATGGACTGCATCAGCTTTTCCATCCCCCAAAAACATCCGCCCGCGAGGTAAATCCGCTTTTCCATGCGCGCCCCTTCTTTCGTGTGGATTTCGACACCATCATAAGCGTTTTGCGCCGCCGCGTCAATTTCCCTTATTATGGAAGAAAACCGGATAAACAGGGTGTGCGGCGCGCCCGTTGACGCCTGCCCGCGCGGAATATTTCCCGTCCGGTTTCTTGTCCCGCCGTCGCCCGATATGCTATACTATACAGAGTTTACAATTACTACATCGACCTCCGGGGGAACCGATGAGCCGGCAAATACAACCGCAGCAAACAGCACAGGGAAAACTGACAGGCGCGGCGCTTGACAATACCGCCTGCCTGTTTTTGCCGTACGCGGACGACGCGTTCGGCATGCGGCGCAGGCCGCTGGAACTGGACGCGATGAAGATGGCGTTTGAGCTGGCGCGCATGGCCTACACGCTGGATATCGAGCCGTGGATGCGCGCGGGCTGGACGGACGTATCCATCCAGGTGGACAACCAGCTGACCACGGGCCTGAAAGCCAAGGAAACCGATAGCTTTGCCGACCGCGTGCAGGCGATGATCGGCAGCCTGAAGGTAACGCGCGCCAAGCTGGCGCTGCTGGAGTTCAACCCGTTTTCGCGGATGACGGGCGCGCTGCGCCAGCGCGCGGAAAGCGACACGCTCAAGGCCGTGGTGATGATCCATCCGGCGGCGGAAGGGCGCTACGTGGTCGCGATCGGGTTTATGGGCACGGGCGCACGGTTTTACGATTGGTTTTCCAACCTGCGCTTGAGCACCGAGGACGGCTTCCATAAAGGCTTTTACCAGCTTACGCAGGCATTTTTGAAAAATGAGACCGAAATCCTGTTTCCCGACACGGCGGAAGCGCTGGGCCTGGAAACGCTGACGCTTGCGGACATCGTGCGCGAAATGCAGACCGATAACAGCCGCTTTTCCCTGTGGATGGCGGGGCACAGCCAGGGCGCGGCGGTGATGCAGGTGTACTGCGACCATCTGCTGCGGGAGGCCGGCGTGCGCAACCAGCATGTATCGGGCTGCGGGTTTGCCTCGCCCACCGTAGCCGTGGGCGATACCGCTCCCGGCAGCGCCGCCTATCCGCTGTACCACATTATAAACGACGACGACCTGGTGCCGCGCATGGGCTCGATGAAGCACTTCGGGCTGTGCCTGCGCTATGCGCCCGACGCGGCGTTCCGCGATGCCGCCTACGGCTGGTGCCAGGACGCGGACGACCGGCGGGAGCGCCGCCAGGCCGAACGGCTGGCGCTGTATGTGACCGACACGCCCTCGATGCTGATGACCCTTTCGGTGCTGCTGGAGCTGGTCTGCCAGGAAAAAACGGACGAGGCGATCTTCGGGATTTCCGAGCGGCTGCAGGCACTGCTGCCGCTGGACAAGGTCGTGTCCTTCGCGGGCAAAAAGAGCAAAACCCAGCTGGAAAACATGATCGCCTATTTCCGCAAAGCCTATAGCGAGCTGATGGGCCACGCGATGGACACACATACCCTGGAGCATATGCGCGAGGCGTTCCGCCCCATTGTCCGCAGCGCATCGCTCAAAACGCTGCTGGGCGCGATGTTTGACCGGTTTTATCCGCCCCACAGCCTGTGCGGGCATACCGGCAACGGCGCGTACATGCAGATTGTAAACAACCACAGCCAAACGCTGCGGCCCTTTGTGTGGGCGGACGGCGCGGGCTACCCGCCGCGCAAGCAGTACGCCAGGGGATACTACCGCTTCCAGACCCTGCCGCCCGCAAAGCCGGCCGCGCCGCCGCGCCCCCGCACATCCCCGCGCCGCCGCGCCATCCACGTGCGGCGATAAGCGCGTAAACCGCATCCGCCGGCGCAGCCGGTCCGTGTCCGTACGGGCACCGGGGACTTGTGATGTGCGCCGTTTCTTGTTATAATGAACATTGGCATATTATCAAGTCTGATATATCAGCATAGGTCATAAGGAGTGCATGGCTTTGAGCGATAATCATTACACCAATCCGGAAAGACCAAACGGCAAAAGCACGCCGAAGAATTCCTGGGAGCAGGAACCTTTTGCGCCTTATGATGCTCCGTTTATCAACCCCGAAGGCACCGGCGCACCGCTGACGGACGAAACGCCGGACCAGGCGCTGGCACCGGAGGACAATCCTTTCCGGCCGTACACCGCGCCCGCGGCCGCGCCGGCGGAACCCGACGGGCAGAGCGCCCAGGCGACCCGCCGCGTGCAGTATACCGCCGCACCGTCCGAGCAGCCCGCCTATGCGGCACCCCAACAGGTGAACAAGCATACCACGCCCGCCGGCCAACCGGCGCAGGACGAAGACGCAGCACCCCGGCGCAGAGGCCGTGTGGCCCGCTACCACGAAGGTACCGCCGCGCCCCAGCCGACGGCTGACGATGCCCAAACCGTGCGCCGCCATGCCGAGCCCGACAGCCGGTACTCCGGCGCAAGAACCGCCCGCCCGCAGGACCCCCCCGCCGGCAGACGGCCGGCAGCGCAGGATCCCTATCGGGCACCCGTGCACAGCACAGAGGGCAGACCCCAGCGGCCTGGCGCGCCCGTCCGCCCGCCCGAAGAAGCCTACGGCTTTGCCAAGCCGGCCCAAAAGCCGACCATGCAGCCGCCCCATACCCATGAAAATCCGCCCCGCAAGGGTGGCCACGGCCTGCTGATTTTGCTCATCGTGCTCATCGTGCTGGGCGGCGTGTTTGCCGGCATCTGGCTGCCCGACTGGAGCAGTATGGACGGCAGCGTGGCCGAAGCCATGAGCTCGGCCCAGACCATGATCAAGGATCTGATCTCGCCGGAGGAAATCGTTATCCGCGCCTTCTCCGTGCAGCCGGAAACGGGCACCGCGCCCGTGGAGCTTTCCTTTGTCATCTACGCGTCCACCGATACCGAAACCATCCGCGTGATCGACGATCAGGAAAACGTGCTGCTGGAAAAAACCATCAGCGATCAGGACCGTCTGCTTGGCAACGTGACCAAGAACTCCGACGGCAACAATATATGGAAGCTTCGCTACACCTTTGACAGCGCTTATACCGGCAATCTCACCGTGCAGGCTATGGGCAGCGACGACCAGTGGGATGTTGAAAACGGCCTCCAGCAGGCCGTGACCATCGACGCCGCCATGGTGTACGATCCGCCCATTCAGGCGTTCCAGTGCTCTACCGTATCGGACGAGGTGCCCGTGAACGTAAGCTTTTCCATCGTCACAAGTGCCGACGTATCGGCCGTGCGCGTGGTCAATGATTACGGCGACGTGATTGCCGTGCTGACCGTGGACGACGCGGGCATCAACATGACCGATACCGGCGATACCCGCGTGTGGACGCTGGCAGGCACGATCGACGAAGCCTATACCGGCTCGCTGTATGTCGGCTATGAGCTGATTGTGGGCGAAGGCTTTACACAGTCGGAATACCGCGAGAACGTGGAGTACACGCCCGCGCCCATCCCCGAGGATACCGCCGCGCCGGCGACCGAGGAACCCGTGGTAACCGAAGCGCCCACGGCAACGCCCGCGCCTACCGCCGCACCGACCGACACGCCGCAGCCCACGGCCACACCGACCGCAACGCCCGAACCCGAGCCCACGCCCACGCCCACGCCTACGCTGATGCCGCAGCTGAGCGCCGCGGCGGATACCGGCACGGACTCCGGCGTGATCGACCTGAGCACCACCATTTATGACGGCTCTACCAAGATCTCCGATTACAGCCGTTCCGATATGATCAACATGCTGGATTCCGTGAAGTACGCCATTTGGGAGCAGTCCGGCGTGCTCACCTTCCGCGGCGGCCCGATGCGCCAGAACGCGGCCTACGGCACCGTGGAGATCGAAGAAAACGCCATGAGCGTGCTGTGGAAAGTGGCCATGGACGGCACCAAGCGCATGAAGGATGTCTCCCTCACCGGCGTCAGCTGGCCGGGGCAGGCGGTCATCGTCAAGTGGCCCACCGAAGTGCGCCAGATGCTGGATATTTATGATGAAATGAAGGAAAAGACCGCGCTGAAAGAGGTTATCATCGGCGCGCAGAACGGTTATTTGTACTTCCTGGACCTTACCACCGGCGAGTACACGCGCGATCCCATCGAGGTCAGCTGGCCGTCCAACGGCTCGGTATCGGTGAACACCGACGGCGCGCCGATCGTGTCGTTCGGGCAGTTCTACTCCATCAAAACCGACGGTACGCGCATCAATAACGGCCTGCACCTGTATAACCTGCTCAATAACAAGCAGCTTACCCTGCTCAACGGCCGCGATAAACCGCTGCAGACCAACTACTCCGGCTTCTCCGGCGCGCCGCTGTTTGACAAAAATTCCGGCACGATGATCGTGGGCGGGCAAAACGGTGTGCTCTATGTGGCCGACCTGAACCTGGACTTTGACTATATCGCGGGTACGCTGGAAATGAGCCCCACCTATACCCGCTATCTGTGGAACGCGACGGGGCAGGCTACCAAGGAAACCAATGTTGACGGCTCCGTGGCGGTGTACGGCCAGTATGCTTACTTCGGCGACCAGATCGGCATCGTGCAGTGCGTCAACCTTAACACGCTGGAAACCGTGTGGGCGGCGCGCGCCGGCGATAATATCGACGGTACGCCGGCACTGGATCTCAGCGAGGACGGCGAGGAGCTGTCGCTGTATGTGGGGACGACCATTAAAAACAAGACCGGCACGCCGGCCAAGTTCCACAGCTTTGACGCGCTTTCCGGCGCGCTGAACTGGACGTTTGAGGTGCCCGACCTCACCTACGTGTCGTCCGACCCCGTGGGCATCACGGCCAGCCCGATCGTCGGCCTGAACAACGTGTCGGATCTGGTGTTCTTCACCGCGACCAACGGCTCGTCAAGCTCCACGATGTATGCGCTGTCCAAAGCAGACGGCAGCGTGAAGTGGTCCACCGCCTTTACCGCGCCCACCGAGTCCAGCCCCGTAGCTGTGTACAATGAAGACGGCGATGCGTGGATCGTGCAGGCGCTGGCCGACGGTCAGCTGCTGATGCTGAATGCCGATACCGGCGCCATCAAGGCCACCCTGCAGTTGGACGGCGAGGTGCGCGCTTCGCCCGCCGTGTACCGCAATGTGCTGATTATCTCAACTACGGGATCCGATCCCAGCTACATCTACGCCATTACATTGGAGTAAATCGCCGATGAAAATTTATCTGGACGCCATGGGCGGGGATAACGCCCCCAAGGCAACCATCGCGGGCGTTAAGGAAGCATTGGAGCTGTACCCCGAGCTGACTGTGGAGCTTGGCGGCCCCGCGGCGGAGATCGAGCATGAGCTGATGCTGGAAATGTACGAAAAAACGGAGCTGCGGGCGCGGATTACCGTGACCGACTGCCCCGAAATGATCACTAATGAAGAATCGCCCGTGATGGCTGTGCGCAAAAAGATGAAAAGCGCCATTGTGGACGGCATGCTCAAGCTCCGGGATAAGCAGGTGGATGCGTTTGTGTCCGCCGGCTCCACGGGCGCGGTGCTCGCGGGCGGGATGTTCCGCCTGGGGCGCATCAAGGGCATCGACCGGCCCGCTTTAGCGCCGCTGCTGCCCAACGGCAAGGGCTACTTTTTGCTGATCGACTGCGGCGCCAATGTGGACTGCCGCCCCGAATACCTGAACCAGTTTGCCATGATGGGCGACGCATACATGCGCGGCATGCGCGGCGTTGCCCGCCCGCGCATCGGGCTGGTGAACAACGGCGCGGAAGCCGAAAAGGGCTGCGAGCTGACCAAGGCCACCTATAAGCTGCTGGAGGCGGGCCCGCTCAACTTTGTGGGCAATGTGGAAGCGCGCTATATTACGCACGATCAGGCGGACGTTATCGTCTGCGACGGGTTTGTTGGCAACGTGATCCTCAAGTTTATGGAGGGCGTGGCAGAAACCCTGATGGGGATGATCAAAACCGAAATCACCGCCGATACCAAGTCCAAAATGGGCGCGCTGCTTGCCAAAAACGCGTTTCGGCGCGTGAAAAAGACCATGGATTATTCCGAGGTCGGCGGCGCGCCGCTGCTGGGCGTAAACGGCGTGGTGATCAAGGCGCATGGCTCTTCAAGCGCCCATGCCGTTGCCTGCGCCATCAAACAGGCCGTCGATATGGTCCATGCCGACGTGGTCGGCGCGATTCAAAACGGGCTCACGCAATAATTTGCTTTGATTTGGAGTTATAAGGAGGACACACACATGGTTTTTGAAAAGGTTCGTGACATGATTGCCGAGCAGCTGCAGGTGGACGCGGCGGAGATTACCCCCCAAAGCCGTCTGGTGGAAGACCTGAAAGCCGACAGCGCCAACGTAATGGTGATGATCCTCGAGCTGGAGAGCGAGTTCAACATCGAAGTGGAGGATGATGTCATCCTCAGGCTGAAGACCGTCGGTGATGTGGTGAAATACATCGAGGACAACAAGTAGTCCGTTTTACACATGAACATATCCGGGCTGCTGGCATAGGACGTTGGGAGCTGTGCGCTCCCAATCCCGGCACCTAAGGGCATAGCCCTTAGGGATCCCACCATTGGCCGCGCAATGCGCGGCCAATCATGGGTCAAGGGCGAAGCCCTTGGCAGGGGTTATAG
Organism: Candidatus Limiplasma sp.; assembly: GCA_035399245.1. Lineage (GTDB taxonomy): Bacteria > Bacillota > Clostridia > Christensenellales > Aristaeellaceae > CAXXOK01. Next base: position 25,790 of record DAOPIR010000004.1, on the reverse strand, counting down.
GGATGCAATCCCTATCATATTGCGGCAGCTCGTTCGTTTGGGAGGGATCCGTGTGCGCGCGTTGGAGGATAAGCTTCAGTACCGCTTCCAAAAGGAAGCGCTGTTAAAGCTCGCGCTCACGCATCCCTCAATGCTGGAGAAGAAGGATAACCAACGGCTGGAGTTTTTAGGCGACGCGGTGCTGGAGTACTGCGTCAGCGACATGCTCTACCGCAAATATCCCAAAAGCGCCGAGGGTGCGCTCACCGCGCGGCGCGCCGCGCTGGTGTGCGAGGCAACGCTTGCCGCGCTGGCCGAGACGCTGGACCTGGGCCGATACCTGCGCATGGGCCGCGGCGAGGAGCAAACCGGCGGACGCACCAAGCCCGCCATTCTGGCCGACGCGATGGAAGCCGTGATCGCGGCCGTGTGCCTGGACGGCGGTATCGGGGCGGCAGGTACGCTGGTGGAACGGCTGTTTGCCGATGATCAGGCGCTGGCCGCGCAAAAGGGCCGCGACGACAAGGGCGAGCTGCAGGCCATCACACAGGCAAACGGCCTGGGTCTGCCGGAGTACACCGTAACCGCCGAGGCCGGCCCGCCGCACGACCGGCACTTTACCGTGGAGGTATGGATCGCCGGCAAGCTGGCCGCGCGCGGCGAAGGCACGTCCAAAAAGGCCGCCGAGCAGGCCGCGGCAGCGAGGGCATTAATCGGCAAGAAATGAACAAATCCCCCGCACTCTGCCACGTTATCTTTCCGCCGTCTTGGGCATGCAAAACCCTCGACGTAGCTCTGCTGCTACTTCGGGTTGCGCAAACCCAGCCTGACGAAAATCCAGCGCGGCATTGCACAGGTGCTTTATTCATCCCTTACCTGGACAAACGTTAAATTCTCTGCGTGCCGGTGATTGTATTGAGCTTGAATAAAACAGATACGGGAGCGACGAACATATGCGATTGAGCAAACTGGAAATCTACGGTTTCAAATCCTTTGCCAAGCGCACGCAAATCGTGTTTCCCGAAAACGTGACGGGCATCGTGGGCCCCAACGGCTGCGGAAAATCAAACATTGCCGACGCCGTGCGCTGGGTGCTGGGAGAGCAAAGCCCCCGCCAGCTGCGCGGCAATGCCATGACCGACGTGATTTTCAACGGCACGCAGCAGCGCAAGCCCATGAACTACTGCGAGGTCACGCTCACGTTTGATAACACCGACGGCGAGCTGGACACGGAGTATACCGAGGTCGCCGTTACGCGCCGCGTGTTTCGCAGCGGGGACAGCGATTATATCCTCAACGGCAAATCCTGCCGCCTGAAGGATATTGTCGACCTGTTCCGTGATACGGGGCTCGGGCGCGAGGGCTATTCCATCATCGGGCAGGGGCGCATGGACGAGATTCTGTCCAACCGCAGCGAGGACCGCCGCGCCGTGTTTGAAGAGGCGGCGGGCATCAGCCGCTTCCGTGCCCGCAAGGAGGAAGCCGAGCGCCGGCTGTCCCGCAGCGACGAAAACCTCAACCGCGTGCAGGACCTGCTGGAAGAGCTGCAGGCGATGCTGACGCCGATGGCCGCGCAGGCCGAGGTAGCCAAGGAATACCTGGCCCTGTCCGAAACCTTGCGCGAGCTGGACGTAACGCTGTACCTGATCAAATACGATCGCCTGAAAAAGCGTACCGCCACCGTGGAGGACGCGCTGCAGGCGCTGGCTGAAGAAATCGAAACCGCTAACGAACAACTGCATACGTTCAACACGCAGCGCGAGGAAAACGAAACCCGGCTGGAAGCCCTGCAGCAGGCGCTGTCGGAGGCGCACCAGGCGCTGCTTGTGAAAAAAGATGAGCTGCACCGGGCGCAGGAGGAGCGGCAGGCGGTGTCCGCGCGCGCCGAATCCGCCCGCGAGGCGCTGGAACGGCTGGATGCCGAGCGCGGCGCGGTGGAAGCGCGCATGAAGATGATCGAGGCGACCGCCGACGAATCCAAGTCCGGCGCGGCGCAGAGTGAACGCCTGCGCGCCGAAGCGGAGCAAGCGCTCGCCAAACGCAAATCCGAGCACGAAACCACGTCGCAGGCCGCCCAAACGCTGGAGGATGAGCTCTCCCGCCACAAGTCCGCCATCATCGAAATGATGAACCGCATGCAGGAGGCCAAAACCACGCATGCGCGGCAGACCGCCATGCTGTCCCAGATGGAAAAACGCAAGACCGAGCTGGAAGCCTCGCTTGCCGACGATACGCAAAAGGAAACCGCGTTCCGCCAGGCGCTGGATACCGCGCGGCAGAACCTGATCGACGAAAAAAAGCGCCTGACCGAGCGCGAGGACGCCCTGCAGACGCTGGATAACGCGGCGCTTACCCTGCAGGCCGAGGCGGAGGACCGCCGCGCGGCCGCCACGGCGCTGGCCGGCGAGGCCCGCGCGCTGGAGCTGCGCATCGAAACCCTGCAGGAGCTGGCCGAGGGCTACGAGGGATATCAGGCCGCGGTCAAGGAAGCGCTGTCCTATGCCAAGGAGCGGGGCATCCGCGGCGTGCATGACGTGGTTGCCAAGCTGATCAGCGTGCCCGGGGCCTACGAAACCGCGTTTGATATGGCGCTGGGCGCGGCGATGCAGCACATCGTCACCGACACGGAGCACACCGCCAAAACCTTGATCGAATACCTGCGGCAAAACCGGTTGGGCCGCGCTACGTTTTTGCCGGTCTCGGCCATGAAGGGCCGCACGCTGGACCAAAACGAACGGCAGGTGCTGTCCATGAAGGGCTGCCTGGGCATTGCCAGCGAGCTGTGCGAGTATCCCGAGGAATACCGCGGCGTGATCGAAAACCTGCTGGGCCGCACCGTGGTAGCCGAAAATCTGGACTGCGGCGTGCAGATCATGCGTGCCGGCAGGCACCAGTTCCGCCTGGTGACGCTGGAAGGCGACGTGATGCACGCCGGCGGCAGCATGACCGGCGGCAGCACGCAGCAGCGGTCACAAAACCTGCTGGGCCGCGACCGCATGATCCGCGAGCTCAAGCAGCAGCTGGCCGACAAAAGTGCCGCGCTGGAAAAAGCGATGGCTGCCATCGGCACCGTGGAAACCGAGCAGGAGGATACGCAGACCCGGCTTAAGGACGCGCGTTATGCCCAGCAGCAGCAGGAGATTGCGGTAGTGCGCGATACCGAGCGACAGTCCTCCGCCAAGGCGGAGCTGGACGCGCATTTGCAGCGCCTGGCCGCCGTGCGCGACGCCGTGGAACAGTTGCATGAGGATATCGCGGAGATTCAAGCCGATCTGCAGCGTGCCGCCGCGCTGACCGCAAGCGACGCGCCTGACGAGGACGCCATGGCGCAAAAGACTACCGAGCTGTCCGACGCGCTCAATGTCGCGCGCCGCGAGCGCGAGCGCACGCAGGAGGCGCTGACCGCGGCCCTTTTATCCCTGCAGCAGGCCGAGCACCAGTGCGACCGTGTGCGGCGGGACGCATCCCGCCTGGAAGAGGAGCGGGATACCTGCCGCAGGGAGCTGGACGCGCTGGCCCAAAAAAAGGAACAGGCGGAGCAAACCCTGGCGCGCACAGCCGCCGATCTGGCACTGGCCGAGGAACAGATCGCATCGGCCGAAGCCGCTGCCGGCGGCGCGGGCGACGGAGTGACCGCCGCCGAAACGAAGCGCGCCGACGCGCAAAAGGCGCTCAAGGAGCTGCATACCGAGATCGAAGCCGTGCGCCTGCAGTTGGACAAGGCTATTGACCGCCAGCACCGCCAGGAGATGAGCATGGAGCGCGCCCGGGCAGAGCTGGAGCAGCTGGACCAGCGCCTGTGGGATACCTACGTGCTGACCTATGCAGGGGCGCAGGCCGCCCGCGACGAATACCTCCTTGTCAAACAGGAGGCCGGCGAACCGGAGGCGTTTGACGAAAAGGCCGCCGCGGCGCAGGCGCAGGAGATCCGCGAGCGGATTATGGCCATGGGCAAGGTCAACACCGGCGCCATTGAGGAGTACGCGGAGCTCAACGAGCGCATCAACGAGCAGATCGTCCAGCAGGACGATATTGTTAAGGCCAAACAGGATCTGGAAAGCCTGATTGCGAGCCTGGAAAAGGAAATGCGCAAGGTATTTACCGAGCAGTTCGTGCTTTTACAGGAGCACTTTGCCGTCTCCTTCAAGCGGCTGTTCGGCGGCGGGCGCGCGGAGCTGCGGCTGGAAGCGCCGGAGGATCCCCTGCACTGCGATGTAAACGTCATCGTGCAGCCGCCCGGCAAAAAACGCCAGATCCTAAGCCTGTTTTCCAGCGGCGAGCGCGCGCTGACGGCCATTGCGCTGCTGTTTGCGATGCTCAAGCTGCGGCCCTCGCCGTTTTGTATTCTGGATGAGGCCGAGGCCGCGCTGGACGAGGCCAATGTCGGCAGCTACGGCGATTATCTGCGCGAGATGGCCGGCAGCACCCAGTTTATTGCGATCACCCACCGCAAGGGCACCATGGAGCGGTGCGACTCGCTGTTTGGCGTGGCGATGGAAGAGCGCGGTGTGAGCGACCTGGTGAGCGTAAACCTGAAGGACTATCAATAGGAGATACGATGGCAAACGGATTGTTTTCAAGATTGAGGGACGGGCTTTCCAAAAGCCGCAGCAATATTACCGCGGTGGTGGGCGATCAGGCGGTTGCCGACGAGGATTATCTGGAGAGCCTGACCGACGCGCTGATTCTATCGGACATGGGTGCGGCCTGCGCCCAGCAGGCGATCGATACCCTGCGCGCCCGCGCTGCCGAAGCCGGCATCAAGGATGTGGCGGGGCACAAGGCGCTGCTCAAAGAAATTTTGGCGGACATGCTGAACGTGCCCAAGGACCCCCTGCGCTGGCCGATGGTCATGCTCGTCGTCGGCGTCAACGGCGTGGGCAAGACTACCACCATCGGCAAGCTGGCGCTTCGGTTCCAGTCGCTGGGACGCACCATTGTGCTGTGCGCGGCGGATACCTTCCGCGCGGCGGCGGCCGAGCAGCTGAGCATTTGGGCGGAGCGTGCCAAGGTGCCGCTGATCAGGCACCAGGAGGGCGCCGATCCCGCGGGCGTGGTGTTTGACGCCGTGCAGGCCGCCAAGGCCAACGGTACGCACCTGACGATTGTGGATACCGCGGGCCGCCTGCACAACAAGAAAAACCTGATGGACGAGATGGAAAAAATGCGCCGCGTGATCGACCGTGAGTTTCCCGAGGCGGCGGTGCGCTGCCTGCTGGTGGTGGACGCCACCACCGGCCAAAACGGCCTGCAGCAGGCCAAGGCGTTTTCTGAGGTTGCGGGCGTAACCGGCGTGGTGCTTACCAAGCTCGACGGCACTGCCAAGGGCGGTGTGATTTTTCCCATTGTGCGCGAGCTGAAGGTGCCCGTGATGTACGTGGGCGTGGGCGAGGGCATCGACGATCTGCAGTCGTTTGACGCGAAGGAGTATGTGAACGCGCTGCTTGACTAGGAGGGTATAATGTTCCTAACCAGTTACATTTTCAAAAGCAAGGCGGTGCGCTCGCTCAAGGGCAACTGGCAAACGGCGCTGATCGTCAGCTTTATCGCGGCGCTGCCAGCGACCGTCAACGCGCTGGTGCGATCCACGCATATGCCCCAGGTGGAAAGCTACACCTATGAGGCGCTGCTGGCCGCCAGCCAGCAGGTTACGCCGCAAACCCTGTGGCTGATTACGATTGTCGGGCTTTGCACGTTCCTGTTTACGCCCGTGCTGGCCATCGGCTGCAACAACTATTTTATCAACCGTATCAACGGCAAAGAGCTGGGCGTGATGGGTGTGCTGTCGCGCCGCAAAATTTTTGTGCGCGCGCTGTGGCTGTATGTGCAGATGTACATCCGCGTGTTTTTATGGTCGCTGCTGCTGATCGTGCCGGGCATTATCGCGGCGCTGCGCTATGCCATGGCCCCGTATTATCTGGCGGAGGATCCCGATATTACGGCAAGCGAAGCCATCCGCAAAAGCAAGGCCGTGATGGCCGATAAGAAGTTCAGCTTTTTCATGCTGTGGCTATCGTTTATCGGCTGGGTGCTGATGGCGCTGCTGGTGCAGATGCTGCTGCTGAGCTTCGGGGTGATTATCGCCATGGTCGCTTACCAGTTTATCGATCTGGTGCGCGTAACGTATATGAACGCGGCGGTATCGGCATTTTATCTGGCGTCGTCGCGCACGGAGGGCATGCACAAGGCGCAGGAGGAAGCCGACGCCTTTGTTAAGCAGCTGCGCGGGCAGATGCCGCACGGCCCGTCCGATCCCGACGATATTGACGATGGCGATGATTCGGATGATTTTGACGATCCCGACGATTCTGACGATGGGGAGGCGTAGCGCATGCCGGCTCTGAAAGCCTATACCGCCGGCCTGCCCTACAGCTATGCGGCGGGCGTGTACCCCAGCCTGACGCTGATGGAAACCGCGCCCGGGCTGGCGCAGCGGCTGCTGCTGTCGGACAGGGCGGCGGGCGAGGGCGTGGACAAGCTGCGCAAGCTCTGCGCGCGCCACGGCGTGCGCGAGGAGATCGCGCCCAAGGCGCTTAGCCGTATTCTGGGCAAGCAAAACAGCTACGCCGCCGTAGTGTTTCAAAAACAGGAAACCGCGCCGGATGCCGCCTGCCCGCATATCGTGCTGCACCATCCGATGGACGAGGGCAACCTCGGCACCATCCAGCGCGCGATGCTGGGGTTTGGGCTGAAGGACCTGGCGATTATCCGGCCCGCGGCCGACCCGTTTGACCCCAAGGTGGTGCGCGCGGCGATGGGTGCGCTGTTTTCCCTGCGCGTTAAGCAGTACGACGATTTTGAAAGCTATCGCGCGGCCTATCCCGCGCATCAGCTGTATCCTTTTATGCTGGACGGCGCCACGGAGCTGCGGCAGGCGGCGTCGGCAAAACGCACGCCCTACGCGCTGGTGTTCGGCAACGAGGGCGCGGGCCTGCCAGCCGCGTTTGCGGCGCTTGGGCAGGCGGTTAAAATCCGCCAGAGCGCGGACATCGATTCACTCAATCTGGCGGTATCCGTCGCGATTGCGGCGTATACGTTTACACAGGAGGCATAAACATGGAACATCAGGCAATTTACGATCAGGTCTGCCGCTGCGTGCAGTACCTGTACAAGGAAGCCAAGCTGGAAACCGGCGCCGTGGTGGTGCTGGGCTGCTCCTCCAGCGAGGTGTGCGGCATCCGCATCGGCAAGGGGCGCAACCCCGAAATCGGCCGCGTGCTGGCCGGCGCGTTTTTGGACAGCTGTGAAAGCCTGGGGCTTTGCGGCGCGGTGCAGTGCTGCGAGCACCTCAACCGCGCGCTGGTGATGGAACGCACCACGCTCAAGCGCCTCGGCCTTACGCAGGTCAAGGCCCGCCCTGTACCCGAAGCGGGCGGCTCCACCGCCGCCGCGGCCTATGACCGGTTCCAAAATCCCGTGCTGGCGCAGTCCATCCAGGCCGACGCCGCCCTTGATATCGGCGATACGCTGGTGGGCATGCACATCCGCCCCGTGGCCGTGCCCCTGCGCATGGAAAACCCTACCGTAGGCGAAGCCCACGTCGTGATGGCCTACGCCCGCGTGCCGCTCATCGGCGGGGAGAGGGCTGTGTACGAATAGCGCGCCGGATAAAACAGGAAGAGCTTTTGCACCGTTAACAGGTGCTTTTGAATATCAATAAATCAAAGTTAATCGTTTCCATAATCATCTGGAAAAACTTAAAATGATTGATGCGAATATCGAAAGAAACCTTTAATAATTTGACCTAAAGGCGGATTTACTAAAGGTATCTTCCTTACACGGGGGACTGCCGTGAGCGCAGCGAATAAGCCCGGAGTGCAACCTCATAAAAGTGCCTGCACTTTTATGAGGCCTTTGTGTGCAGCCTGCATACCACAAAGAGGGAAATTTGTATTATAATGGAAAAAAGTGGCCGCAGGTCGTGCGGCGCGTGATGGAGCTATCAACATACAGGAGGAATTGCATATGAAAAAGTCCCTAAGCGTTGTTGTGCTGCTTGCGTTATTGCTGGCGCTGTGCGTGCCGGCGGGGTGGGCCGCGGCGGATACCGTGGTGCAGTTTGCCGATCCCGTTCTGGAGCAGAAAATCCGCGACTGGTACGACCGGCCGACCGGCGATTTTTACACCGGCGAAGTTATCGGCGAAACCTATCTGAAGCTGGTGTGCGAGGACGGCGAGCAGATCACCGATCTGAGCGGGCTTGAAAATTTTAAGAACCTCGAGGTGCTGGAGGCGTACAACAACGCCATCACGGACCTGACGCCGATTACGGGGCTGACGCATCTGCGGGAGGTGGACCTGGGCGGCAACCATGTGACGGATCTGACGCCGCTGGCCGGCAAGGACCTGACCTTGCTGGCGCTGTGGGGAAACAACGTGACGGATATCTCGGCGCTTGCCGGCATGGATAATCTGGAAATCCTCGACCTGTACAACAATCGGGTGTCCGATATCTCTGCGCTGGCGGGCAAGGACAAGCTGACCTACCTGATGCTGGGCGGCAATCCGGTTGCGGATTATTCGCCCGTGGCGGATTTCTACGACAGCATCGCGGAAAAGGACTTTGATCTGGACGCGGAGCCGCTGGTGATTGACCAGGCGACCGCGGACGAGGTGATCACCTTTACCGATCCCGTGCTGGAGGCGCGCGTCCGGCAGGAGATCGGCATCCCCGACGGCGATATTACACGCGCAACGGCGCAGAGCATCACGGGGCTGGAGCTTGCCACGCCCGACGGTGAGGCGGCGGAGGACGGCATTCAAAGCGTGGAGGATCTTATTTGGTTTACCAACCTGGATTACCTGAACCTGAACAACAACGCGATTGAGGACGTAACGCCGCTGCAAAGCCTGACCCGTTTGCAGGTGCTGTTTATCGCGGGCAATCCCGCCTGGGACTATACGCCGCTGGGCGCACTGACGGGGCTGGAAAACCTGTGGTTTGACGCGCAGCTGAAGGATATCTCCTTTGTAACCAATCTTACCAATCTGGCAGACCTGACCGCGCAGGGCATTTCCGCGCTGCCGGACGATCTTCCCCGGCTGACGAATTTGCGCAGTCTTTGCGTGCCGGGCGGCACGCTGGAGGATATCTCGGTGCTGGAGCAGATGAAGTACCTGATGGTGATCGACCTGTCGTGGAACAACGTTTCGGATATCTCGGCGCTGGAAGGCATGGAGCTGACCGAGCTGTACCTGGACGGCAACCCGATCCAGAACTACGAGCCGGTGCGGGATATCGTGCCCAATCTGGTCGGCACGAACGTCGATTTCGATATGATCTTTGTCGATCTGGACGAGCCGGAGGATCCCGATGCGGTGATCGTGTTTGCCGACGCGGTGTTTGAGCAGGCCGTGCGCGACGCGCTGGGCAAGCCGGAGGGCGACATCACGGCCGGCGACGCTGCCGGGCTGACCGGCTTTTACCACAGCAACGAATGGTATTCGGACGATGATACGAAAATTCATGATATCACGGGCATCCGGTACTTTATCAATCTGCGCAGCCTGGACCTGTGCTTCAATTGCATTTCGGATATCAGCGAGCTGGAAGGGCTGACAAAGCTGACGGGCCTGAACATCGGCGGCAACAACGCCTGCGATATCACCGTGCTGGCCGGCATGACGGACATGCAGTCGCTGTCCATCTTTGGCAACGGGATCACGGATATCAGCGTGCTGGAGAACATGCCCAACCTGTACGCCCTCAACGCGGACAATAACAGCATCAGCGACATCACGCCGCTGCAGGGGCTGACGCAGATGGATATGCTGGACCTGTCCGACTGCGGCCTTACGGATATTTCCGCGCTTGCCGGATTGGTAAACCTGACATCGCTGGATATTGCCAATAACGGGATCACGGATATCAGCGTGCTGGCCGGTATGGCAAACCTGTATAAGCTGTTCCTGGACGGCAACCGGATTGGGGACTATGCGCCGATCGCGGCGGTATACCCGAACCTGGAGGAAAAGGACTTCGAGTACTGGGAGGGGCGCACCGACGCGCTCATCGAGCCGGAAAACCCGCAGGAGATCATTACCTTCCCCGATCCCATGCTGGAAACGGCTGTGCGCAAGGCGCTCAACCGGCCCGAAGGCGACCTGACGGCGGGCGACGCAGCGACGATTGTAAAGCTGGAGTGGGATAACGAGTGGCAGGAGCAGATACCCGAAGAGATCAAGATCACCGATCTGACGGGGCTGGAATACCTGATCAACCTGCGCACTCTTTGGCTGAGCTTCCACGCCATCGACGATATCACGCCGCTGCAGGGGCTGACGGGCCTGGTTTCCCTGCACATCGGCGGCAACGGAATTACCGATCTCACCGCCCTGCAAAACCTGACGGCGCTGCAGGAGCTGCGGATATTCGGCAACGGGATCACCGATCTTACGCCGCTCAAGGGGCTTGTGCACCTGCAAACGCTGCAGCTTGACAATAATTCGGTGTCCGATCTTACGCCGCTTTCAGGGCTGACGGAGCTTAACGACCTGTCGCTGTGCAGCAACCGGATTACGGATGTAAGCCCGCTGGCGGCATTACAAAACCTGCAAATGCTCTACCTTTCGGACAACCCGATTACGGATTGGTCCCCGCTTGACAGTATCATCCCCAACCTGTTGGATACGGATATCGGGCAGGAAGAAGTACAGACGGATGAGCAGGCTATGACCGACAATCCGGACGCGGTGATCGCCTTTCCCGATCCCGTGCTGGAAGCGGCCGTCCGCGAAAACATGCAGTATTTCGACGGGGATATCACCGCCAAGCAGGTATATTACCATGAGGAGCTGTATCTCGGCGTTGATTTTGACGCGCCGGACGAGGAAAAAATCCACGACCTGACGGGGCTGGAATATTTCGCAAACCTGCAGGCGCTGGACCTGACCAACCAGGCGGTGACCGACCTCACTCCGCTGGCGGGCCTGCAAAAGCTTAAGCGTCTGGTGCTGTCCAGCGGCCAGCTGGAGGATATTTCGCCGCTTATGGAGCTGTACAACCTGCAATATCTGGATTTCAACGGCGACGGCGTGACCGACCTTGCGCCGCTGGAAGATTTGAAAGAGCTGCAAACGCTGAAGGCGGCGTACAACCTGATCACCGACCTCACGCCGCTGCAGGGGCTGTATAACCTTAAGGAGCTGGAGCTGGCCGGCAATCCGATTGAGGATTATTCACCGATCGCGGACCTCTATCCCCAGCTGGAATACAGGGATTTCGAGATGGACGGCGCGGCGCAGCTCGTCTCGGACATCGATCCCCAGGCGGTGGTCGTGTTTGCCGATCCCGTGATGGAAAGCCGGGTGCGCGAGGCCATCGGCAAGGGTGCGGACGAGGACATCATGGCGTGGGAAGCGGGCTATAAAGACAGCCTGTACCTCGGGCTGGAGTGGCAGGAGGAGATTCCCCAGGAGGAGCGCATCCACGATATCTCCGGCATCGAGTATTTCATCAACCTCAAAAACCTGTCGCTCAACTTCCATGCGGTTACGGATCTCACGCCGCTGCTGCATTGCACGCAGCTGGAGTTTCTGGACCTGGGGGCCAACGGAATCAGCGATATCTCCGTACTGCAAAACTTTCCCAACCTTTACCGGCTGACGCTGTTTGACAACGACATCGAGGATATCTCCGTTTTGGCAAGCCTGACCGGGCTTACGCAGCTTAATCTGTCCAACAACAACATCAGCGATATCTCCGCGCTGGCGGGGCTTGAAAATTTGCAGGAGCTGTACCTGTGGGGCAACCCGATTGCCGATTATTCACCGCTGGCAGAGATCTACCCCAACCTGACCGAAAAAGACTTCGACATGCCGTAAACCGGCGCTTTCTCTCCTCCGGCGAAGGGTGTATAATGGAAAAAATTGTACTCCCCAAACCGGAAGGATGAAAGAAATATGGCGGCCTCTCGCACAGACGGGGATCCCTCCACGCGCGAAATCCAACGCAGGCTGTTTGCGGCATCGAACTTCGATCTGTTTTTGGAAGAAAACGCGGACGGCATGCACACGCCCAAGCTTTGCTACCATCTGACGGAGCTTTGCCGCAGCCATGCGCTCAAGCCCGTGGAGGTCATCCGCCGCGCCGATCTGGACCGGACCTACGGCCATCAGCTGTTCAACGGCACGCGCAAGCCCTCCCGCGATAAGCTGATCCAGCTTGCCTTCGGGCTGGGGCTGACCGTGGAGGAAACGCAGGAGCTGCTTAAAACCGCGCAAAAAAGCGCGCTGTATCCCAAATTGCTGCGCGACGCCGCGATAATGCGGTGCCTGTACGAAGGCAAGACGATTGACGACGCCCAGACGCTGCTGGGCCGGCTGGGTTTGACACCCATCGGCGGGGGAGATCGGGATGGATAACGACTATGGCAAAGACCTGCGGGCCGCCTGCGGCTGCGACCGCTATCCGCAGGGATTTTTAGAGGAATACGAGCCGTTTGAATGTCTGGCAAGCAACGAGGCCGGCGAAACCCTGCTGGTGAAAAACAAGCGCACGGGCATGTTTTACGTAGCCAAATGCTATCAAAACGGCAATGTCGTCAGCCATGCAACCGAGGCGGAAATCCTGAAAATATTGCAGCATACCGGCCTGCCGCGCTTTGTGGACGAGTACCAGAGTGCGGATATGCTCTGCGTCGTGCGCGAGTATGTGGAGGGCACGCCGCTGGACCGGTGGGCCGCGCAGCGCAAGCCCGACACGGCGGCCGCGGTGCGCATCGCCATGTCGCTTTGCAATCTGGTGCAATATCTGCATGGGCAAACGCCGCCCATCATCCATCGGGATATCAAGCCGCAGAACCTGATTGTGGGCACGGACGGGCAGCTGTGGCTGATCGACTTCGGCATTTCGCGGCTGTACCGGGAGGAAAGCGAAAAGGATACCGCCTGCTGGGGCACGCAGGACTTTGCCGCGCCCGAGCAGTACGGCTTTGCGCAGACCGACGTGCGTTCGGATATCTATTCCTTCGGCGTCGTGCTGGGCTGGCTGTTGACCGGCGAAGCCGGGCGGGACGCCGCGCTGCCTAAGATTGCCGACCGGCGGCTGAAAAAAATCGTAACCCGATGCACGGCCTTTGCGCCCAAGGAGCGCTATGCGTCCGCGGCCAAAGTGTGCGCCGACCTGGCCGCGCTGGACGGCCACCGGCGGCGGCAGACGCTGCGGCGGCTGTGCGCGGCGGCGCTTTGCGCGGTGTGCCTGTGCGCGGGGTTTGCGCTGGGGCGGTATACGGATATTTTTACACCGGCTGACACGGGCGTGTCCTTTGCCGAGCCGCTGATCGGGCAGGCGGTGCGCCTGATGCTGGGCAAGGCCGACGGGGCGGCGGTCACGGAAGACGAGCTGCTTAGCATACGGGAGCTGTATATCTTCGGCAGCCAGCCCGCCATCAACAGCACGGACTATCAGGCGCTGCAGCAGCAGCCAACCACCGGCGCGGCGATAAACGGCGGCATTGCCGACCTGAGCGACCTTGCAAGGATGCCCAACCTTTCCGTCGTCTGCCTGATGCAGCAAAATATTACCGATCTGTCGCCGCTGGCCGGCCTGGCCGCGCTGCGCGAGGTGGACCTGCGCCATAATCCGCTGACGGACGCCGCGCCGCTTGCGCAGTGTACGCAGCTGCGCAGCGTTTGCCTGTTTGATACCCGCGTCAGCGATTTATCGCCGTTTGCGGCCTGCAAGCAGCTGACAGAGCTGGATGTCGGCGGCACGTTCATAACGTCTGTGGCGTCGCTGAAAGGGAACGAAAGCATTACCAGGCTCCGCCTGTTCAAGGCGCCGCTGCAGACGTTGGCCGGGGTGGAAGCCCTGCCGCAGCTTTTGGAAATAGAGCTGTCCCAGGTAGCGGACGGCGATCTGACGCCGCTGCTGGCGCTGCCGAAGCTGCAAACGGCAACCCTGGGCGAAGCGCTGCGGGACCTTGCGAATAGCACGCTGGGAGACGCCGCCTTTGCGATAACCTATCGGGAAAATTGACGGATTGGCTGAAAAAAACCACCGTTGGCCGCGCTGTGCGCTCAACGGTGGTTTTGATATACGGTTTATGGACTGCGGTTTACTCCCAATCCTTGCACACGTCCACCCATTGGGTAACGCCGGAATACTGCTCCAGCTCGGGGATGGTGAGCTCGATAGCGCTATTGGCGCTGCCGCAGGCGGGGAATACCGTCTGGAAGCGCTTGAGGGATTCGTCCAGATACACGGTCACGCCCTCATTGATCCCGAAGGGGCACACGCCGCCCACGGCATGGCCGATAAGGCACTCCGCCTCGTCGGGGGATAGCATCTTGGCCTTGTTATGGAAGGCCGCTTTGTATTTGGCGTTGGCAATCTTGGCGTCGCCGGCGGTCACGATCAGGATGGGCGCGCCGTCCACCATAAACGACAAAGTCTTGGCGATGCGCTGCGGCGCGCAGCCTACCGCGACGGCGGCCAGCTCCACCGTGGCGCTGGATACGTCAAATTCCACAATCCGGTCCTGCAGGTTCCATTGGGTAAAGTAGGTTCTTACGCGGTCGATAGCCATTGGCAAACTCCTTTGGTACAGCAATATCTATTGGCAATTATTCCCGTTTATCATACCACGATCCGGCAGCGAATAAAACAAGGAAACCCGCCGATCTTTCGATCGGCGGGTTTGTCTATGCAGTATGTAATGAATCAGAATTCCTGATTACGATGCTTGGCAAAGCACTCGCTGCAATAGATCGGACGGTCGCTTTTGGGAATGAAGGGAACGGTCGTCGGTTTTCCGCATTCTGCGCATACGGTCTCGTACTGTTCGCGGGGGGCGTTCGCACGGTTTGCTTTACGCGCCATGCGGCATTCTTTGCAGCGGCTGGGTTCATTCTGGAAGCCTTTTTCAGCATAGAATTCCTGCTCACCCGCGGTGAACACGAATTCCTGGCCGCAGTCGCGGCAGGTGAGCGTTTTGTCCTCGTACATGATTCGGGTATCCTCCGTTTTTTTAGATATCGTACCGGCTGACCTGGTCTTTGCCCCCACACTCGCCGACAGGAAGGTTTGCTCATCGCAAGAGCGCCCTACGCCCCTTCTCTCAACTTTTCGGTTGGTCGGACTTACTTCTAGAACGCGCCATGCTCCCCGGGGCTTTGCCCGGATTACGTGGACCGTTTTGCCCGCGTCTGGCTTCGGTTTACAACCACAGACCCGAATACGATTGATGTCATTATACCGTTTGTTTTGGCAGAACGCAAGCGGTTTTTGTGATATTTGGTAAAATATGTACACAAGTGTACAATTAAATGGCGTTTTTCGTTGCCGCAGCGGGCCTGTACTTGTATTAATCATCGTAATATTTGAAAACGCTTGACAGATAATGCAAAGCAAACTATACTAAGCATGCAAAGCGCGCTATACATTATGAGGGAGATGACGGTTTGAAAACCAAGATCGCGGAGCTGCGCCGCCAACGGCGGATATCACAGGAGGAGCTGGCGACGGCGGTCGGCGTAACACGGCAGACCATAACCTCGCTGGAATGTGAGCGCTACACCGCCTCGCTGGTACTGGCGTACAAGATTGCCAAGTATTTTGGCCTGGCGATTGAGGATGTATTCGACTTTTCTGAAGTGGAGGAATTTTAGGATGGAACAGTATAAAACAACGTTGAAACGGCGGCTGTACGGGGTGGCGGGCTATTGCGCGGCGCTGGTTGCGCTGATCTGCCTGGGGCTGTTTCACCCCGCGGGGGGAGACAGCGAGGAGATAAACGCGTTTTTGTCGGGCTTCAACGTCGGGCTGGCCTTTGTGGCGGTCGGGATGGCTGTGATCATGGTAGTCAAGTACGCCGCGGCGCTGAAGGACGAGGCGAAGCTAAAGGCCCTGTATATCGTGGAACACGACGAGCGGCTGGGATATATCCACTGTAAAATGGGCGGTACGGCGATGCAGATCGTGTTGTACGGGCTTTTGGCGGCCACGATCACGGCGGGGTTTTTCAGCCAGACGGTGTTCTTTACCCTGCTGGGCACGCTGCTGTTTGCCGCGTTGGTAAAGGCGGGCATGAAGGTGTATTACACCAGGCAGTCCCGCTAGCCTGATGTGAATCGCACATACCACAGGCCGCCGCCCGCAGCTTTCGGGCGGCGGCTTTTGGTGCAGCGGCAGACTTACCGGGGAAACCGGATCTGCACAAAGCGGTTTTTACCGCGGCTGAGCACAGCGTCGGTTTGCAGCATGCTGTCCACGTGCGTTACCGTTTCGCCGTTTATCTTCACGCCGCCGCCCTGGATCAGCCGCCGCGCCTCGGAGTTGGACGCGGCAAAGCCGGCGCGGCGCAGCAGCTCGATTACGGACAGCGCGGCCTCCGGCACGGTAAGCTCGGCCACGGCATCCGGCGCATTACCCGCGGCAACGGCGCGGTAGCACTCCTGCGCCGGCGCGATCGCGGCCTCTCCGTGGTACAGGCGTACGATCTCCTGCGCGTAGAGCACGTGCGCCTGCCGGATGTCTTGTGCCATCGCCGCAGTGCAGGCTTCGGCGGGGATATCGGTCGTCAGGCGGAAATAGTCGGGCAGCACGGTGTCGGGCACGCGCATGCATTTTTCAAACATCGTATCCGCCGGCTCGCAGATGCCGATGTAATTGCCCAGCGACTTGCTCATCTTCTCCACGCCGTCCAGCCCCGGCAACAGCGGGAAGGTGATTACCTCCTGGGGTTCCTGCCCGTAATCGCGCTGCAGCTCGCGCCCTACCAGCAGGTTGAAGGTCTGGTCGGTGCCGCCCACCTCGATATCGGCGGCAAGCGCGATGGAATCGTACCCCTGCATCAGCGGGTAAAACAGCTCGTGCAGGCCGATGGGCCGGTTGGCGTCGTAGCGGTTTTTGAAGTCGTCCCGCTCCAGGATGCGGGCCAGCGTGTACTTGCCGGCCAGCTGCAGCACATCGGCAAAGTTCAGCTTGCTAAGCCACTGCGAGTTGTAGGTGATGCGCGCCTTGTCCGGATCGAGGATCTTTGCCACCTGCTCAAAGTAGCTTTTGCCGTTTGCCCGCGTCTGTTCAAACGTCAGCGGCACGCGCGTCTTGCTGCGCCCCGAGGGATCGCCGATCATGCCGGTGAAATCGCCGATGACGAAGATGATCTCGTGGCCCGCGTCCTGCAGCTTTCGCAGCATGCGCAGCGGTACGGAGTGCCCCAGGTGCAGGTCGGGCCGCGAGGGATCCGCGCCGAATTTGATCTTGAGCCGTTTGCCGCCTGCCAGGCGCTGCTGCAGTCCGTCCGCGGAAAACATGTCCACGGCACTGCGCCGGATGGTTTGGAATACGTCTGCCATAATAGCCTCCTTGAAAATGAAGATACAAAAAAACAGCTCAA
Organism: Candidatus Limiplasma sp.; assembly: GCA_035399245.1. Classification (GTDB taxonomy): domain Bacteria; phylum Bacillota; class Clostridia; order Christensenellales; family Aristaeellaceae; genus CAXXOK01. Next base: position 8,472 of record DAOPIR010000004.1, on the reverse strand, counting down.
GTTGCCTTGAGCTGTTTTATGCGCTAAAAATTTACCGTTTTATCGCTACAACAACCCAAGCCTATTGCCATAATAATAAGCAATAAGCTGATAACCGTAGGCGGTAAGGGTTCGGGCTGCTGCGTTCATCGGTACACCTCTTCTATGGATTGCTGCCAGTGTAGCAAAAATGGGATCGTCTGTCAATCGCGCGGCGGCGCTACCTTCGCCCCAGCAGGTCGCGCACAAACTTGCCGACCTGGTACCAGACGGTTTTGGAGCGCTTGATGGCCAGCGACGCGTCCAGCGCGCCGCTGCGGTAGCGGTTTACCTGCGGGTCCAGGCGCACGGCCTGACGATAGCTTTGGTAGGCGGTGGCAAACTGCTCCAGCTGCATGAGAATATTGCCCTGAATGTAAAAAAAGTCCGCGTCCTTATGGTCGGCGCGATTGAGCTGGCGCAGTGCGCTTTCCGGATTGCCCTGCTTGAGCAGCTTCTGGGCGAAGTACTTGGCCTCCTCCGGCGAGATCAGGTTAAAGCCCACGCGCTTGGAGCCGCAGATGCGCAGCGCGTTTTCATATGCGAGATTTAACGAAACAAGCCGCTCCTGGGCGGCCTTTTGCTCATCGGGGTTTTGAAACAGGTCGGGGTGACATTCCTTTACGCGCTGCCGGTAAGCCTTGCGCACGGCCTGTGCGTCGGAAGCGGAGGGGATGCCAAGCACCGCAAACGGATCATGATCATGCACAGGCTCACCCCCAAAAACGACAAACGATGATCAGTATATATACGATGAGGATAACACGGATATTCGGATGAAAAACGGCAGGAAAACGAGGAGGAAAGAACCGATGCGAAATCATCCGAATAATGGGCGGTTATCAGGAATACGTTTACGATTTGCCGGTTATAAAGATTCGCGGCTGATTTCCGCGCCCAGCGAGCGCAGCTTATCCTCGATGCGCTCGTAACCGCGGTCGATGTAGCCGGTTTCGTAAATTTCGGTGGTGCCCTTGGCCATCAGGCCGGCAATCACCAGCGCCGCGCCCGCGCGCAGGTCGGTAATGGTCACGGGCGCGCCGTACAGCGTGTTTACGCCCTCCACCAGCACCGTGCGCTCCATCAGCTTGATGCGCGCGCCCATGCGCCTGAGCTCGTCCAGGTGCTTGAAGCGCTGCTCGAAAATGGTTTCCTGTATGGTGGAGGTGCCGTTGGCCATGCATAAAAGCGAGGTCATCGGCTGCTGCAGATCGGTGGGAAAGCCCGGGTACACCTGTGTTTTGATGTTGATGGCACGGTGCTGGTCGTGCGCGCGTACGCGGATCATGTCGCCGCCCTCGTTGACCTGGATACCCATCTCCAGCAGCTTGGCGGTAAGCGCCTCCATGTGCGTGGGGATGCAGCCGTGGATGGTCACGTCGCCATGGGTAGCGGCGGCGGCGATCATCAGCGTGCCGGTCTCGATCTGGTCGGGGATCACGGTATAGGTGGTGCCGTGCAGCGTGGGGCGGCCCGTGATGCGGATCACGTCGGTGCCGGCGCCCTTGATGCGCGCGCCCATGGAATTCAAAAAGTTTGCCAGGTCTACGATGTGCGGCTCCTTGGCGGCGTTGTAGATGATGGTTACGCCTTCGGCGCGCGCGGCAGCCAGCATGATGTTGATCGTACCGCCGACGGTAACAATGTCAAAAAATACATCGGCGCCGACCAGCTGATCGGTTTCCGCCTCCACAAAGCCGCCCTGCTCCACAATGGTGGCGCCCAGCGCATGCAGGCCCTTTACGTGCTGGTCGATCGGGCGCGAGCCGATTTCGCAGCCGCCGGGATAGGCCACCACCGCACGCCCGCTGCGCCCCAGCAGCGCGCCCAGCATGTAGTAGCTGGCCCGCAGCCGCCGCGTGAGGGAAAACGGCACATGGCAGTCGTGTATGGCGCTGGGATATACTTTTAAATATTGGTCGGGCACATACTCGCATTTGGCGCCCAGCAGCTCCAAAATCTCAATCAACGCGTGAACATCGTCAATGTCGGGAAGGTTTTCAATGGTGCTGGGTTCGTCGCTCAGGATGGTCGCGGGAATGACGGCGACAGAGGTGTTTTTGCCACCGCTGACCGATATTTCGCCCATCAGCGGATTACCGCCCGTGATGAGCATTTTCTCGTGATTGAACATTGTCGTGCAAGCACCACCCAATCGTATTGGCCCGCAGGCCTAATGCTCATTATACACTGTACGCAAATCTTGCGCAACAAGGGCGCGGCATGCATGCCGCGCCCTTATGTTTATGGTTTACAAATGCCGGATTTAGCGCACAAAACCGGATAACGCCTTTTTTACCCGGCGTGCCGCGCCCTACGTTTCAGGCACAGCAGCACAAGGCTGCCGGCGATAGCGGCGACCGCCAAATATTGCCACAGCGCGTGCCCGGCAGGGTCGCCGGTCTGCGGGATGGTGACAGGCGAAAACGTATAATATATGGTGCCGTTCCAGATGCGGTCCTGATGTATAGTGGATCCAGCGAAAAGATACCCGAGCCCGGCACCGCAAGTGATTTTCAGATTGGCATCCGCGTAGGAGCCTGTGCCGTCGGTATATTTTATTTCAATGCCGGTTGCAGGGTTGGCGGTAATATAAAACCCATAGGTATTACCGGCAGTCAGCCGGATATCATCAATCGTAAAATGCGTTGGATTATTCTCACCCATGCCTGAAACGGCGGCGGATCCGGCAAGCGTCCATGCGGAGGAATTGGTTTCGTATCCCACATAGCTGCCTTCCCGGTAATAGACATAAACGGTTGTTATACCCGTTTGAATATTAACATCAAATGCGGTAATTGAAACATCCGAAGAGGACAGCACCTCTACATCGAACATATTGCCATAAAAACCGTTATCTTGAGAAAATATTGTCGTAAGCGAAGCGGAAGCGGCCGTGGCGGTTGCCGCGGGAAGGAAGCCGGCGGCAAGCAGCAGGACAATCATTACACAGGCTATAATTTTTCGCGGGATATACATGATACGCCTCCTTTTGGACAGGACAATGATATGCAATATTGAAGCAGATTAAGGAAACAGAAGAAGCATTTGGAAATCAATACTTCACGATTGTAAATGTAGTATAAATCTTTGTTCTTTTCGGGTCAATAAAAACTTATGGTTTCGCTTCAAAAAAAGAGCCGGCTTTACGGCAACAGACCCTGTGTTGCCGTAAAGCCGGCGGAAGGGACAGGTGTTGCTGTACAGCGGATGGGCTAAACCGGCGTATGGCTGCCGCGCCCGCGGTTTCCGCGTCCGTGGCGGCGGCAATGGCCGCGGCCGAACGGCTCGCCGCAGGAATGGCCGCAGACGATATCGGCAGAGCCGCAGCGCGGGCAGGCATACGCGCCGGCCGAAGCCTCGTTGATGGCTTCGCACCGCTCCATCCACTCGTGCCCGCATTGCCGGCAGCGAAACCCGCAGATGTTTTGTGTAAAGTGCCCGCCCGTGATATGGAGGGCTTTGCCGTTGACCAGGCTGTCGGCGATCTTCTCGCGCGCGGACAGCAGGATGCGCTGAAACGTCGGGCGGGACACCGCCATCCGCTCCGCGCACGCGCCCTGCTCCAGCCCTTCCAGATCCTTCAGGCGCACGGCCTCCAGCTCTTCAAGCTTGAGAAGGTTTTCCGGCCCGCCGCCCGCGCCGTCGGGCACAAAAAGGGACACCGCCGGAACCTGTTCGATTTTTCGCCATTTTGTGGGTCTCGCCATCGTAGTCAACTCCGGTCTAAGCAGTGTTTATTTTGTATTCTTCCTGTAAAAGCGTTTTCCTTCATAGGTGAATGGCAACAGCCTGCCCGCCTGCAAAAGCCCGGTGAGCACGCTGCGGTCGGCATGGCGCTTTGTAAGCAGCGTATCGATGATGTCCTCCCGAATGGGGTGTACCGACGCGATGCTTAGAATATCGTCGGCAATGTTTTCGGTGAAGAAGAAACCCTCCTCCTGCTCGTTGCCCGTAATGCACTCCACATCCGCGCCCGATACGCCGCGCACGGTGGCAACCGCCCGACGCAGGCTTTCGGCCGAGGCGCGGGTAACGCCGGTTTCGGCCGGCGGACGGGTGGGCACCAGCAGGTATGCCTTGGCGGGCTTAACGGCGGCGATCTGCTCCGCGATGCCCTCCACGCAGGCTTGTGCGGTGTTGACGCCCTCGGCCAGCATGGTTTCGGTTACCAGCGTGCCGCGAAATACCGCGGCAAAATCGCGGATGCCCCGCAGCACCTCGGCATGGTTCAGCCCGCGGTGCGGCCGGTCGATCCGGCGCCAGGTGGCTTCATCGGCGGCGTCGATGCTCACGGACACCCAGTCCGCGCCCAGCAGGTCTTCCTTAACGTCGTCCATCCACAGCAGCGACGCGTTGGTGATCACGGCGGTTTTTACGCCGAGGGGCTTTAGCAGCCCGATGGTCTTGCCCAGATTTATATCCAGCGTCGGTTCGCCGTCGGGCACGAATGAGAAATAATCCGCGGTTTTATGCTCGGCGGCCAGCTGCCGCAGTTTTTCTTCGGCCTCGCGCAGAATTTGCTCCGGCGGGTAAAACGCCTGCCGCTGAATTTGCATATGGTTGGTTCTGCCGATCTGGCAATAGGTACACGAATAGGAGCAGGTTTTCGGCGGAATATGGTTAATGCCGATACTTTGCCCCAGCCGGCGGGATGGGATCGGTCCGTAGACTAGCATTTTGACCTCCGTTCCAGGGAAATGACGGGGAAAGCCCGCGCAGGCGGGCGATCCGGTTTCCGCCATCTTGGGCCTGTTCAGCCATCGACGTAGCGCTGCTACGCCTTCAGGCTGCGCAGACCCAACCTGACAAAAACCTGATTCTCCGGCCTGCGCGGTTTTCCCCGTCATTTCCCTGTCACTTCTTGGGTTGTCTTGGTGGTAGGGGACGGGGAACGGGGTTGGAATCAAATAACGGGGAAAGGCAAAGCCTTTCCCCGTTACTATACCGCTATTCGGTCTGGGTGTCCAGATCGGTCAGGCGCTGGTTGACCTGCTTGAGCTGGGCTTCCAGCGCTTCCGCCTGGCTGCGAAGGACCGCCTTTTCGTCAAAGGCGGGGGCATCGGCTGCCGCAGCGCCATAGCGTGCCCAGGCGGGCAGACCGGTGGCGTTGTACATCCTGCGGTAGCCGCGCCCGCGGCCCATGCCGCAGCCGCGTCCGCCGCCAAAGCCCGCGCCCATGCCGGCGGGATTGGCATATCCCGGGACGGCAAAGCCGCTGCAATAGCCTAAACCGCGTCCTGTTTTGGGGCCCATTCCCATGGGGCCTGTTCTGTCTCCTCTTGGCATAATGTATATTCTCCTTTCAACTGTTGCGCGGACAGCGCCGCGCGGTGCATGTGTTCGGCAAGCTTATACAGGCTTTCGGGGCTGATCGAGTGTTCGATCCGGCAAGCGTCCGCCGCCGCCGTCGCCGCGTCGACGCCCAGAAAGCGTGTGAGAAACGTTGTCAGCAGCATGTAGCGCCGCTTTACGTCCGCGGCGTTCGTTTGCCCTTTTTCCGTCAGGGTTACCGTGCCGTATTTCTCCTGCGTGACGTATCCCTCCTGGCGCAGCCGCTTTATCATGCAGCTTACGCTGGGCTTGGTTACGGCCAAGGCCCGGGCGATATCGCTGGTGCGCACCGCCTTGTTTTTAGATAAATCCAGCAGGACTCGCAGATAGTTTTCCTTGACGGGGGTAATCGGCTGCCGGTGATCAGCTGACATCACGGATCATCTGCGTGCCGCACTTGGGGCACTTCATGGATGTGCAGGGCACACCCGGCGTGTGGGGCACTCTGGCTCCGCAGCGGGGGCAGACACAGCTGCCCGTCGGGCCGGCGCCCTGGCCTCCGCGTCCGTTTCCGCGTCCGTTTCCACGGCCGGCACCGTTTCCCAAAGGTCCGGTTCCATCTCTATTTGGCATATCAGACACCTCCAATCACAGTCTATATGCGCAAGGTTTAGGGTGGGCATGGCCGCCGATTGCGGGCGGCTCGGGTAGTTATTGGCTTATGCCCATAACTATCATAACGCTGTTATCGGCATATGTCAATAACTATTGCAAAAATAATTCAACTCTTTTAGTGTTTTCCGGCTGCCGCACGGGCAAACCCCGCTTTGCCGGCGGCGCAGGAAGGGTTTGCGGGCCGAAAACAAGAATTATCCTTTATAGATCAGACGCAGCGGGGAGGAACGGAACATGAAGCATACCATGCAAAAAGCGCTGGCGCTGCTGCTTATGGCGGCATGCCTGCTGGCGCAGGGCCTGGCGGCGGCGGAGGAAACCACACCGGAAGAGATAACGCCGGAGGAAATAACAACCGAAGAAATTACACAGGATGAAACCGCCCGCTATGTGTTCGACTGCGATATCGACACCTTCAACGAGCGCTTTCAGCGCATTTTCAACGCCATGGACAACACCTACGAGATGGGCGAGGAGCCGAATATCGAAAACGCGTACGAGTATCATTTGCCGGCCAACGTCTATGCCAAGGTGTTGACCTATGAGGGAAAGATCGAATACATCCTGCTGTTCCTCAGCACGGATTACAGTGAGAATCAGGCGTATCTGTGGCAGTTCGGGGCCATCATGGCGGCGAGCGTGGGCGATATGCCCGCCAGCACGTGGGCCGAAATCCTGATGATGGCCTCCCGGCTGGAGCTGGATACGCAGGAAGCGAGCATAACGGGGTATGTGGGCGGCGACCTGATGATGATCTGCCAGACAGATCCGGACGCGAGCCTGCTGTATGTGATTTTGGAACGCGAGGAGTACGAGCGCAACGAGCCCATGGACGGCAGCTTTCAAACCGGTAACCGCTTGCCCGTTAAGGACTTGCGGCTGTAGCGGCGGGAAGCACCGCGCAATTCCAACGATGCGGAGGATAGCATGAACAGACTTGCAATATCGGTAGCAACCAGCCTGCTCCTGCTGCTGGCCGGCGCCCTGACCGCGGCGGCCGAAACGCCGCAGCCCACGCCCGCGCCCGCCACGCTGGTGCCGCCCGCGCAGGCAAACCCCACGCCCGCGCCCACGCCCGTAACCAATCGCGATTATGTGCTGGGCACTACCGGGGACGATGTAAAGGCGTTCAAGCAGCGCCTGCAGGACCTGGGGTATTTTAAGCAAGCAACCAAGCTGAACGGCAAGGTATCCGAAACCACACTGGAGCGCGTAAACCAGCTGCTGGCCGACAACGGTATGGAGCCCGTAACCGTGATCACCACGGAGATTCAGGCCATGATATTTGCGCGCGACGATCTGGCAATCGCGCCTACGCCCACACCTTCGCCCACGCCCGAAACCTTCCGGATGCCGCAGGGCACGCCAACGCTGCCGGCGCTGGACAGCGAGGGATTTTTAGCGGACGCGGACGGCGAGTATGTGTTTGCCGACGACACAGACGGGCTGTGGTACTACATCACCGATACCCTGTACATCAACATCCGCCGCTATAACGACCCGCAGACCGAGAATATCTGGCTGGAAACCGAGGTCAGGACGCGCGGCGCGGAGCAGATGCTCAGCTTCCTGACCGCGACGGAAAACACCTACCGCAAGCCCGTTGCCATCGCAAGGGCCAACCATGCCGTGCTCGCCATCACGGACGATTATTTCGCCCGGCGCAAATACGGCGTGGTCATCCGCAACGGAGTGATCTACCGCGATAAAATCCGCACGACCTCCAAGTCGTATCCGATCGGGGACACGATGGCGGTGTATAAAGACGGCAGCCTGTGCGTGTATGATTATGACGCCTATACGGCGGAGGAATACCTGGCGCTGGGCGCGGTGCAGGTGTTCTCGTTCGGGCCGTGGCTGGTCCACGAGGGCACGATCAATCCGAAAATCCTGCAAAGCACTTATATGCCTTATCACGAGCCGCGCTGCGCGCTGGGCATGATTGAGCCCGGGCATTACGTGATCCTGACGGTCGACGGGCGCTACGACGGGGCCGAGGGCGTGATGTTTCCCTGGCTGGCGCAGCGCCTGCGGGAGGTAGGCGTTACCGAGGCGATCAACCTGGACGGCGGCGGCACCACCGCGCTGGTGTTTATGGGCAGCCAGCTAAGCCGCGTAGCCGGCGGCAAGCCCGACGGCTCCAACTCCCGCAGCGTGTCCAGCCTGATCGGCTTTGGCCTGTCCGACGCTGTGCCCGAGTAGGGAATAGATCTGAAGATTTTCGCCATGTGCATAAAAAAGCTGCCGCGGTTTATAACTGCGGCAGCTTCCATGTTGAATAAAGTTTTCTCTTGCTTACTTCTCGTATGCCAAGCAACGCAATAAGCCAAGCTAAAGGTGGTTTTTCTCTTGCTTGCTTCTCGCATGCCAAGCGACGCAATAAGCCAAGCCAAAGATGGTTTTTTCTCTTGCTTGCTTCTCGTATGCCAAGCGACGCAATAAGCCAAGCCAAAGGTGGTTTTTCTCTTGCTTGCTTCTCGCATGCCAAGCGACGCAATAAGCCAA
>DAOPIR010000003.1:0-50915 GCA_035399245.1 Candidatus Limiplasma sp. | reverse complement strand
TGATCCATGAAGGGGCGCCTCCTTTGGTCTATACTTGGGCAAACTCCAGATCCAGCATCATCGCCAGATCCTTCACCGCGGGGATCACGTTGCCGTCGGCGATCCCGTAGTGCTGCGTTACGCCCTGCTGCAAAAGCCTTGCAAACAGCTGTGTGCTGCTCTGGCCGATGGGCCGGAACAGGCTGTGGGAATAGGTTGCCAGAAAATGCTCCGTCGGCAGCGCTTCTACGCGGGACGCCACCAGCTGGAATCTGCCGGTCTGGGACGAGCAGTGAAGCATGGTCTTTTCGCCGGAGGGAAACACATACCACGCAAACGGCGCGCCGGCGTACTTCCACTTCGTCTTGGCGAAGCGCACATCCGAGGAGATCTTGCACTTGCCGCGCGGATCGGTGTAATCGTTGGGTCCCGCGTGGCCGCCGGCAAAGCACTGGTTGGGCAGGTCGATATGGAAGGGTTCGATATAATTCACGTGGCCGCCAGTTAAAAGCTTCAACACATAGCAGGCGATGCCGCCGCCGATGTCACCCTCGGGCACGATATGCGTCTTGACCGTGGGCGATGTGGGCCAGAACCCGGGCCTGAGGCCCACGCGCTCAAACAGCACACGGTCGATATCGTTGAGCACCAGCAGGTCGATCCCCCGCTCCTCCGCCAGCCGTTCCATGCCCATTGACGCCCTGACCGACGCCAGAAACTTTTCCTCGCTGACGTTGGGCAGCACCTCATAGCGCGCGGCAATACGCCGCATCACGGTAAGCGCGTCCTGCGGCGTCACCGCTTCGATGCTGTCCTCCAGCTCCGCAACAGACAGGAAACGCATCTCGGGGCCTACCTGGCTGAACACGGCATAAGGATCCACATAGGTGGACCACATCACCTCGTTCATGCAGGCCAGCAGCCCGAAGCTGCTCTGCCGCAGCAGCGTGCGGGCGCGTGCCGCGCTGCCAAACACCCTGGCGCGCGCCAGCACCTGCGTCCACGTTCCGGCAAAGGTTTCCATCATCGGCCGGCCGATGCGCCGGATGGAGCCGCTGGCCTCCAGCGAGCCCACCAGCCCGCCGCAGCACAGGTACTCGGTAAACTCATCGTCGTCGTGGGTATCCTGCAGGCAGATTTCATCGCGCATGCGGTGGCAAAACAGCACGGGACAGGGCGGCATATCCCGCAGAAAGCGGATCCAGGCAAAGTCCTCCGCCCAGGACAGGTAAATCGCCAGCACATAGTCCACCCCGGCGGCGGTAAACGCGTCCATCGCCCGGCGGGTGTCCTCCGCGGTAAACACGATACCCGGGAACGTGACCTCCGCGATCGCGCCCGCTTCGTCCGCCATCCAGGCGGCTTCCTTTTGCTTGCGTTCCAGATAGCTTCCCCGGGCCGTGCCTTCCCCGATGGCGGCAAAGCGCTCCGGCGAGATCAGCAGCAGGCCCATGCGCGCCGGGCGGCTTATATCAAGCATACGATTTCACTCCTTTTTATCGGCGTCAGCCCTTGACCGAGCCGATCATAACGCCCTTGACGAAATATTTCTGTACAAAGGGATAGATACACATCAGCGGCAGCGTGGATACGACGATCACCACGTATTTCAGCGTTTCCGCCAGCCCCTGCAGCTGCCGTGCCGCGTCGGGATCGTTCATCACGCTGGAGTCAAACTGGCTGTTGACCAGAATCTCGCGCAGGAACAGCTGCAGCGGATACAGGCTGCGCTTGTTGATGTACAAAAACGCGGTGAAGTAATCGTTCCAGTGCGATACGGCATAATACATGGAGATAACCGCGATGATGGTTTTGGACAGCGGCAGCACAAAGCTGAAGAAATAGCGCGTGGGAGAACAGCCGTCTATGCGCGCGGCCTCCGCCATCGTATCGGGTATCGAGGATTGGATAAAGGTGCGCGTGACGATCATATTGAAGATGTTGATGGCGCCGGGAATCAATCCGGCCCACAGGGTGTTGATGATTTTCAGGTCGCGCATAAGGATGTAGTTGGGGATCATGCCGCCGTTGAAGATCATCGGGATAAAGAAGAGAATGGACAGGAACTTACGCCCCGAAAAGGACTTCTGCGCCAGCGGATAGGCGCACATCATCGTAAGCGACACGTTGATGAAGGTGCCCACGACAGTGTAAAAAATGGTGTTGCGGTAGCCCAGCCACACGCTGTTGTACTTCAGGATGGTCTTATAATTTTCCAAAGTTGATTCCACCGGCAGCAGTAGCACCCGCCCCGCGTTTACCGCCGAAGCCGAGGAAAAGGACGCCGATACCACATTGATCATCGGCAGCAGAATAAGCAGCGTCAGCAGGGTTACGATGCCGACCGCCACCGCCTCAAAGGCACGGTCACCGCGGCTGGTGCGCCGTTTGGCAAAGCGGCTGCCCTGCCGCCCGGTTTGGGATATATTCATCCTACTCCTCCTCACCACAAGCTGGTATCTGTGATGCGGCGCGAGAGCACGTTGGCTCCCAAAATCAGCACCAGATTGATCACGGCGTTAAACAGGCCGATCGCCGTTGCGTACGAAAAGTCGGTTTTGCCAACCCCCGACAGGCCGATACGGTATACATAGGTCGATATCAGCTCGGAATGCTTGAGGTTGAGGCTGTTTTGCATCAGATACGCCTTTTCAAAGCCGACCGACATGATTTTACCGATGCCCATAATCAAAAGGATCATGATGGTCGGCTGGATATGCGGAAGATCCACGTGCCACACGCGCTGCGCGCGCGACGCGCCGTCGATCTGCGCGGCCTCGTGCAGCTGCGTATCCACGCCCGCAAGCGCCGCGATATAAATAATGGATTGCCAGCCGAAGTTCTGCCACACCGTGCTCCAGATGTACAGGTGGCGGAACGCCCCCAGCTTGCCAAATAAATCCGTGGGATACTGTCCGGTGAAGTGCTCATACAGGACGCCGTAGATGCCCGTGCGGCTGTTGAACACCTGCATCAGCATGCCCACCAGCACGACGACGGAGATAAAGTGCGGCAGATTGACAATGGTCTGCGTAACCTTTTTAAAGCGCGGTTTTTCAATGGTGTTGATGATCAGCGCAAAGCAGATCGGTATAATCTGCATGCATGCCAGACCGTAAATCGACAGGATAAAGGTGTTTGAAACAACGCGTTCAAACTGGTAGGAATTAACAAACTTGACCAGGTTATCAAGCCCGATCCACGGGCTGCCCCAAATGCCGCCCTGCGCCGTATACTTGCGAAACGCAAGCTGCAGTCCGGCCATGGGCACATAGGCAAAGATAACGATATAGGCAACCGGAAGCAGCATAAACAGGTACAGCTGCCAATCCCGTTTCCAGGCTATCCGGATTCGTTTTGCTTTCATGGACACCTCCGAATGAGTGGGACGCCTGTGGAACAAGTCCGCAGACGTCCCGCTTTTGGGAACCGTAATGCCGTTATTTATACATGCGGTCGTAAACGGTCTGCTGAATCTCCAGATAGGTGGAAGCGCCGATGTTCTCCAGCTCAGCCTGGAAATCGTCCCAGCCCGCGTCGATATCTTCGTTGCCGATCAAAAACGCGGCGGTCATTTCCTTGACATAGGACCTGAGGTTGCTTTGGATTTCGGAAATCAGGTCCGATTCCTCGGAGGTATAGATCATCTTGGGAATGGTCTGCGCGGGCGCGTAGTTGCCCTGCTGGTACAGATCCCATGCGCCGTTGAGGATGATGGTATAGGGCTCGGTCTTGCTGGGATCGATACCTACGCCGCAGGCGATGCCGTACTGGCGCACATAGGGACCGGTCTGCCGCCAGGAACCGTTGGTGAGCTCCGAGCCGCCCCAGAACAGGCCGTCATGATAGGTAACAATGGAGATCGGGAAGGAGCTGACGGATGCCGCGTAGTTCTCCGCGCCCTCTACATTGGCAATGTAATCCCATTCTTCGCCCTCTGTGCCCCAGCGCTGGGTGATGCCCATGAGCTCGCTGCTCATCAGGTCGCCCAGACGGAAGGCCGCTTCGGGATCCTTGCAGTTGGCCGTTACCAGGAAGGTGATGTTGGCCACAGACTTCGTGTACGAAGCATACTGCGTACCTTCGGGGCCGGTTAAGGGCGCCAGGTACATGTACTCGGTCACGCGGTCGCCGTCGGCGGCGAGCATGTCGGGCGCGGCGTAGTCCATGGCGAATACCACTTGCTCTTCGCTGTTCATCAGCGCTTTGAACTGCTCGTCATCCATCGTCAGGGTTTCGGAGGCGATCAGGCCTTCTTCAAACATCTTGCGGATGTACTTAAGGCCTTCCTTCCATTCGTCGGTCATATAGGCCAGGCCCACCGTGCCATCGGTAACCGTGCGGTACTGCTTGTCGCCGGCATAGACGAACGCGTTCATCAGGTAGGCAAACCAGCCGTAGTACAGGGAACCTTCGGTAAAGGTGCCGGTGAGGCCGATTTCATCCGCCTTGCCGTCGCCGTTAAGGTCGGTTTCATGAACCTTTTTCAACAGCTCGTAGAATTCCTCGGTGGTCTGGGGCTCTTCCGCACCCAGGGCCGCCAGCCAGGTTTTGGAGTACCACATTTTATCCAGATACTCGTTGCCGTAGGACTGGTTTAAGGTAGCGATGCCGTAGATGTTGCCGTCCGGAGAGGTGATCTGCTTGGGATAATCACTGCCGGTGCGCGCGATTGCCGCATTGATGTTCACGGCGACATCGGGATCGTTGTAGTATTCCGTCAGCGGAATAATGGTGCCGGCCTGCGCCCACTCCCACACCTGCGAGTCGGTGAACTTGCCGTTGAGGGCCAGGATCACGTCGGGAAGATCTTCCACATTGCCGGCCGTCAGCGCCATGTTGACCTTGGTCACATAGTCGCTGCCGGAGGGAAGCGTGACGAAATTCAGGTCGAAATTGCCTTCCTCTTCCAAAATTTGCGTCATGTTGTTGGTTTTCCAGTCCTCGATACGCAGGTTCTCGGGAACCCACACGGTCAGGCTTGTTTTCTCGTCCGCGGCCAGTGCCGTCATGCTGAAGCAGCTCAGCACAAGTGTCAGGCACAGGAGGATAGAGATCATTTTTTTCACGAAGGTTCACGCTCCTTTTTCTAATGTCGGCGGATGGTTCCCCGCCGGTTTCTGCCCAAAGTATACGCAGGCGCCATCCGGAAAATCAAAGGTAAATGACGAAAAACCAGTGGATTAAAAATAAATTCGGGACGGATTTTATGAATTTCATGTTTTTTTCAAATATACAGGGAATTGGCTTGCACGGCTTTGTTTTCCCGCATCGGCGGGCGGTTTGGTATCCGTTGCACAAAGCAAACCGGCACTTTGCGGCGGGACAGGAAATTGTAATGCCGACCTGTTTATACTATAATCGGATTATGAAATAAAACCTGAGCAGAAGCAAGATGAGGCTTGCAATTTTTTTCATTCTCCACATTTTTGTGAAAGGAGCGCTTTATTGGTGAAACGGAAAACAAGGAAATCCGCAACCCAGCGGAATTGGCTGCGGATGGCCAGCTTTTTTCTGATGTTTGCTGTGCTGTCCAACATGCTGTATATTCCCTGCTATACCTACATTAGAAATACCACGCGCAGCAAAGCGCTGGAGTATTATCAGCAGAAGCTTTCCGACGGCGTCCATTCCCTCAATACCGCGCTGATCGCGCTGAGCAACCTGCAAACGATGCTCAGCCAGGATGTGCTTTACCGTAAAATGAGCTATATCAACAGCGAGTTCGATTCCGCCACGCTGGACAAGATGCGCAGCATCGTCAGGGCGTATTTACTGCCCTACGATATGGTGGCCGAAACCGGATTTGCCGTCGGGGACGAGATCGTATTTACGCGCAACCGGATCTATTACCAGCGTGAGCAGCTGACGGCGGACCAGTATTTTTCTTGCCGCGGGCTGAGCACGGACGAATATCTGCGGCAGTTTGACGGCGCCTGCTGCGTTCTCCCCAGCGCTGTTTACGATTCCGTGGATTACGGCTCCTACGAGGCCTTTACCGTTGCCTGGCAATGGTCCAAGGCCAGCGACGCATACCTGTTTTCCACATTTCCCGTGGATACGGCCTTTTCCCTGATGGCGGATCAGGGTGTGCTGTCGTCGTGCTGCATTTCCTTCCGCTTCGGGGATGTGCTGATCGCATCCAGCGGCACGGCGCCGCAAAGCGATTATGAGCTGCTGACGGACACCGCCAGCGCGGTGGGGATTACCGTAAGCCTGCAAATCCCCAACAGCTATATCGAGCTGGACCTTGCCCAGCTCAAGCGGCTAGTGCAGCTATTTTTGCTGATCGTCGGCCTGGCGACCGCCCTGTGGGTGGTGCTGCTGGCCATCGCCGCGGCGCGCCCGCTCAACCGGATTACCGACGCCCTGTACAGTGCCAAGCACCTGCCCGGCGAGCAGGGTGGCAAGGCGGATGTCGCGGAATGGATTAAAAAGCTGGATTCCCGTCTGACAAACTACGAGGATATCATCGCCGCCCAGCAGGAAAACCTGCGCATGCACCCGCTGGAAAAGGCGCTGTACCGCGGTCTGTACAACCTGGAAGACCGCGAAGCGTTTGATCATGCGTTCCCGCATTTCCCCGGGCGGTGGCAGATGGCGGTAATCCAGTACGCCACCGAGGATGCCGGCGTTGACCTGAGCCAGCTTACCCTGCTGTTTACCGAAAGCCTGAAGCAGCAGCTATCCGGCGCTATTTTGCTGCCGACCGCCCACGATACGCTGCTGGTCATCCTTCCCGCCGAAGGGGAAGAGGCGCCCGCAGAGGTTTTGGAACGTTTCCGCATTACCATGCAGGAGCGCTACAGCCTGCTGTTCAGCTATGCCATCAGCGACGCGTATACCGATCCTTCCTCGCTGGCGGGCGCTTACCAGCAAATGGAGTATGAAAGCAGCATCAAGCTCACAGCGGACGCACAGCCCCGGCACGAACGGCTGCCCCTGTCGC
Source organism: Candidatus Limiplasma sp. (assembly GCA_035399245.1). GTDB lineage: Bacteria > Bacillota > Clostridia > Christensenellales > Aristaeellaceae > CAXXOK01. The sequence goes on along the minus strand of DAOPIR010000003.1, from coordinate 43,987 downwards.
TGCAGCAGCTGCAGGGCATCTATATGGCGCTGTCCTGCGGGGACGCCAAAACGGCGCTCACCCTGCTGCATACCAGCACCGCCCCGTTTATCGCGCAGCAGGATTACTTTCTTGCCAAGCACACCTACCATATGATCGCCGATATGCTGGTAATCATCCGCCTGGAAAGCTCCTGCGACCTTAATGATATCCCCATTCCCGTCTTTACCCGCGCGGAGATCGGCAAGCTGTACGGCGAAAAGCTGCCCCGGTGCTTCAGCGCCATCGCGGATCGGATCACAAAGCAGCGTGCGGCCCTGACGCAAAACCTGGACCAGAACATCCTGCGCTTCATCGACGACAACCTCGGCAGCCCGCTGCTGTGCATCAGCATGGTGACCGACAAGTTCCAGATATCCGCGCCCACGCTGCAAAAGCGGCTGCACGCCGTAACGGGGACCACGTTCTCCGCCTATGTGGAGGACGCGCGCATGAACAAAGCCCGCCAAGAGCTGACGGAAACGGACCGCACCGTGCAGGAAATTTCGGAAGACTGCGGCTACACCACGCCCAACTCGTTTTACAAGGCATACAAGCGGCGCTTTCGGGATACGCCGTTGTCCCTGCGCAAGAACGGAAAACGATAATAATAAATTTGCAAGGGGGCCGAAAGCTGATTTCGGCCTCCTTGCTTTTTAATCTTCCAGTCCCTTTTTTATATCTCCTCTTGCCGCGGCAAACCCCGCTTATATAATGAAATACAGGAACACCATACACAGGGGAGGTAACACACCAATGTATATTCTGCAAGGGAAAACGCTTCGCTATGCGCTGGATGAACACGGAAAATGCGCGTCTTTTCAAAACCTTCTGACCGGCCATGAGTACATCCATACGCCGGATGCCCTATGGAAGATCATCTACGCCATCCACGGCACCGAGCGCGTGGAGGTGCCCGTGTGGGCCGACCGCCAGCATTTTACCGCCTCGGCAGACGACACGGAAATCACCCTGGTTTACAACGGCCTGATCGGCGAGGAAGCCCGCGCGATCGATGCGGTGCTCACGCTGCACCTTCGCATGACCGATCTTGGCCTGCAGGTGACGGCGGAGCTTGAAAACAACGATCCCGCCGTGCAGCTGGTGGAGCTGCAGCTTACGCCCGTGTCGGGCGCGCGCTCGCTAAGCGGAGCGCCGCAGGACGATACGATCGCATGGCCCTTTGATCTTGGCCGGCAGGTACACAATCCCGCGTTTGCGGACCTGTCCACCTATGCGGGCTTCCGCAAGTACGAGCGTCACGACCAGTACCACACGGATATGGACGCCCTCTACCAGGACGGGCGCGCCTCCATGCAGTGGTACGACTGGTACAACGATGCGGAGGGCCTGTACTGCGGCTCGGAGGACACCACGTATCAGGCGCTGGGGCTGCATATCGAGCGGGATGTGCCGCGCAATGTGCTGCGCTTCGGGTTTATCCGCTATCCCATGCTGGAGCAGGGCGAGCGCTGGGCCGGCATGGCGATGGATTTTTATCCCCATCTGGGCGACTGGCACGCGGGCGCCAGGCTCTACCGCGCCTGGATGCTGCGGGACGGCGGCTTTGTGCCGCCCGTTCGTCCGCAGTGGTGCCAGGATTTTACCGGCTGGCTGCGCCTGATCTTCAAGCAGCACCATGGCGAGCTCAACTGGGATTATTCCATGATCCCCGCCCTGTATGACGAGTTGGAAGCCGCCGGTTTCAAGACGCTGTACCTGCTGGGCTGGGAGCAGGGCGGCTTTGCCCGCCTCTGGCCGGACTTTGTGCCCGACGAGCGCATGGGCGGCGTGCAGAAGCTGAAAGAGGGCTTTGACTACATTCACAAAAAGGGTGGCAAGGTGCTGATGTTTTTAAGCTATGCCCTCATCGACCACCAGAGCAAGTTCTACCGCGAGCAGGGCGGCAGCACCGCCACCATCCGCTCGATCTGGAACGAGGATATCCCCTTTGCGGAAACCTATTGCGGCGAGGGCACCTACCGCAAGATCGGCAATCCGGCCATGCCCATGTACCTGGCCTGTCCCGGCGCGCCGATCTGGCAGGAAAAGATGAAGGACGCCGCCAGGATCTGCCTGGAGCTCGGCGCGGACGGCGTGCTGTACGATATCGGCGGCATGCGTCCCTTCTTCTGCTATGCCCAGGGCCATACCCATAAAAAGCCGAGCCACTCCCACGAGAGCAAGGCCGCCAATTACGCGGGCCTGCGGCAGTACGTCAAGTCCTTCGGCGAGGATAAAATTATCCTCATGGAGCACAATGTGGACATCTATGCCCAGTCGATGGATATCTCCCACGGCATCGCCACCATCCCGGACAAGCGGCTGCTCACGCCCGAAACCGCGGGCAATCCCGACGACGCCCGCAGCGACACCACCCTGCGGGAGATGTACCGCTACACCTTCCCCGAGCTTGTGATGACCAACCGCGAATGCGGCGAGGACGAGGTGCATTACAAGGCGCTGGCCGGCTATTCCTTCCTGCTGGGCCTGCGGTTTGACATGACGATCTACCGCTGCTGCGGCTCGCTGAAGGACATCCCCCACTATACCGCCTATCTCAGGGAGCTCAACGGCCTGTACCACACCTTTGCGGATTATATCCTGCGGGGCACCTTTGTGGATACCGACGGATTTACAAACGCCAATCCGCTGGTGTTTGCCAAGGGCTGGCGCAGCGCCGGCGGCAAGCTGGCCGTCACGCTTTGGAATCCAACGGGCAGCGACCAGCAGGTGCTGCTTACGCCATCCGACGGAAGCGCGGGAAAAACCGTTCTGGTGCCGGCCGAAAAAGCCACGGCGGTCGCGCTGTAGCTGCCGTAAGCAGGAGCACAGGCGCAAAAAGCGGTAAAGCAGAACCTTCTCAAGCAACCTATCCCCGATCCTGAACGGATCGGGGATTTTTCTGTGCGGTGTTATGCCGTTTTCCGATAATCGGTATGGTGTTTCCTGCTTGCGCCGTCACGTTCTGCGGCCATGCCCGTACTGCCCGGGACTGATGCCGGCCTCCTGCCTGAACTGGCGGATGAAATGGTTGACGCTGGCATAGCCGGTTTCCTGCGCGGTTTTTGCAACGGTTTCGCCCTGCTCGAGCATGATTTTCGCCCTTTCAATGCGAATCAGGATCAGGTCGCGGTTGGGCGAGATCGCGTACATGCGCCGGTACAGCGCATACAGGCGCGACGCACTGATGTTCAGGCTGCGCGCCATGGTATCGACCGTCCACTTTTCCCAGGGCCGCAGCAGCATCCCCGCGCGCAGCTCGCGCAGGCGGTCGGCGGTCTCCCGCTCCAGCCGGGGCGGCTGTTCGCCCGACACATCGTACGCCAGCGCAATCCACAGCTCCGTCAGCGCGGCCTGCTGGTACAGCCGCCAATATTTTCGCTGCGCAAAAAATTCCGTTTCCAGCCCTGCCACCGCCTGGGTGATCACCGCGCCGCAGGCAGGCTGGTAAAGCGTGTCCGCCGCCAGCCCGACGGCGGCCAGCGCTTCGTCCACCGGCCCTGTGATATGCATCCAGTCGTGCAGCAGCGGCCCGGGGCTGAGGAGCAGGTGACCGGTTTGCGGGGCAAAGATAATCACCGCGCCCGGTTTTGCCATGTGCTTGCGACCGTGAAACACCAGCTCCACGGCGTTATTGAAGTGCAAAAACACATACTCCCCCGCGCCGTTGGGGCGGGAAAGCGAAAAACGCGCCTTTTCCGCCCAATTGTGCCGCACGCGCCGTATCTCCATAGCGGCCTCCTCCGGCTCTGGATTTCGCAGACAAATTACAATAGTATAAGTTAACTTTTAAGGACGATTATTCCTTGTTTAGATAGCATATTCGCGGCAAAATAGGAGAAACAACAGGCGATATGATAAGGAGACGATATCCTATGACAAATATTCCCCGTCCGGAGTATCCCCGTCCGCAGTTTGCACGGCCGTCGTGGCTGAATTTGAACGGCACCTGGCAGTTTGAAATTGATCACGGCGCGTCCGGCTATGAGCGCGGCCTGCAAGCAAAACCTACGCTGGACGGAACCATCGTGGTGCCGTTTTGTCCGGAAAGCGCGCTGTCCGGCGTCAACAACAAGGATTTCATGGCCGCGGTATGGTACCGGCGCACCTTCACCCTGCCGGACGACGCAGCCGGCAAGTGCGTGTTTATCCGCTTTGGCGCGGCGGACTATCACTGCGAGGTTTGGATCAACGGCATCTCCGTGGGCGTACACGAAGGCGGCCACGTATCCTTCGGCTTTGCGATCACCCGGGCCCTGCAGGCCGGGGAAAACACCGTGGTCGTCTATGCGCGCGACGACACGCGCGGCGGCCGCCAGCCGCTGGGCAAGCAATCCCGGCGTTATCATTCCTCCGGCTGCAGTTATACCCGCACCACCGGCATCTGGCAGACCGTATGGCTGGAGTGGATGAACGCCGTGCATATCCAAAGCGTGAAAATGATCCCCGACGCCCAAAACGGCGCGGTGATGCTGGACGCGCTGATCAGCGCCCCCGCACCGGATGCCGAGCTTTGCGCGCAGGCAAGCTTTGCGGGAACGCCGCAGGGGGAGGTGCGCTGCGCGGCAGACGGCGTACACGCCCGCCTGCGCCTTGCAGTAAAAGACCGGCATCTGTGGAACGCCGGTGAGCCGAATTTGTATGACCTGAAGCTGTCGCTGGCCGTCGGCGGCGCTGTAACCGATACGGTCGACAGCTATTTCGGCCTGCGCACGATTGCCTTTGACGGCAAAAAGTGCCTGATCAACGGCCGCCCCGTGTTTCAGCGGCTGGTGCTGGACCAGGGGTACGACCCCGACGGCATCCTGACCGCGCCCAGCGACGCGGCGCTGAAACGGGATATCGAGCTGTCCATGGCTATGGGCTTTAACGGCGCGCGGCTGCATCAAAAGGTGTTCGAGCCGCGATATCTCTACTGGGCGGACCATCTGGGCTACCTGTGCTGGGGCGAAATGGCCAGCTGGGGAATCCAGCCGGACCGGCCGCATACAATGGGTATCTTTCTGGGCGAGTGGCTGGAGGCCGTCGGGCGCGATTTCAACGCGCCGTCGATCGTCGGCTGGTGCCCGTACAACGAGGTGTGGGGCGAATCCGGCGACGGGCTGCGCGCGCTGACATTGCGCACGACCTGCCACGTGACCCGGGCAATGGACCCCACCCGCCCCGTGATCGACGCAAGCGGCGGCCTGCACACCGATACCGATATCTACGATACGCATGATTACGAGCAGGACCCCGCGGTGTTTGCCCGGCGCTACGCTCCCGGCGCCGCACTGTACGACCGGTTGGGCGACCGGCAGCATTACGACGGAATAAAGCCCGTGTTTGTCAGCGAGTACGGCGGCATCCGCTGGACGGATGATGATAACGGCTGGGGCTACGGCGAAGCGCCTGCGACCCGCGAGGAATTCTTACGCCGGTACGAGGGCCTGACCACGGTATTGCTGCAAAATCCCGACTTTATGGGCTTTTGCTATACGCAGCTGACCGATGTGGAGCAGGAGCAAAACGGCTTGTATACCGACCGGCGGCAGCCGAAGTTTCCGCCCGAGGCGATTGCGAAAATCAACCGCAAAAAGGCCGCCATGGAATCACAGCGCCCCGCTTTCTAATCCTCTTACAGCGCAAAGGGATTGCTCCACGCGCACCTGCCGTGCTCGTCTATCACCTGGCAGCGCACGTAGCGGTCGCCCTTTTCCGGCTGCAGCTTGTACTCCGCGTACGCAAGCTCCCTGCCGGACACGATGCGGCCCGCCGACCATGCCAGATTGGTATGAAAACAGATATGGCTCGCGGGCGAGCAATGGATCGTGATTTTTTCCTCTGTCAGCGTGATCTGCTCGATGCGCGGTCCCTGCGTGGAATAATAGCGTCCCTCGTCAATCGCATGCACAACGGCCTGCGGGGTAAGCTCCTGCGCCTGCACCATGATGTAGTTGGCGCAGGCGTCCCTTTCATAGCTGTGGGCGTCATCCGTGGCGACAAAGCGGTACAGCCTGCCGTGGGTCGCGGCCAGATCGAGAATCTCGGAGCTGTCCTGCCTGGGAAACGCGCCCGTGTTGCACACCTCCGCCGCCGCCACGCCCTCAAACCCCAGCAGCGTTTCCATGGTGTTGAGCGACCAGTACGGGTGCGCAAGGATGGCGCGGCCGCCGCAGGCGCGGATAGCGTCGATGCCCGCCTGCGGGCCCGCATCGCGGCACACCTTCTGCGGCAGATCCTTCGTTACGTTGATGCCGACAATATGCACGGTTTCGCGCGGCAGCGCATAATCCAGCTCAATCCCCGGGATCAGCAGCAGGCCGTCCTCCACGCGCGCCTGCGGCACCGTGATGCAGCGGTGGTCGGTAATCGCCAAAAAATCATAGCCATGCTCCCGATAGATCGCGGCGACATCCTCGGGCGATTTTGCCCCGTCGCTCATGGTGCTGTGGCAGTGCAGGTTTCCCTTCCAGAACGGACGGTCCGATTGAAATATGTTCATAACGATTTCTCCTTCATCCGGTTTTACGCGGGCTGCACACCCTTATCCTGATTATACACCCAACGCATAGCGCAAGGCGGACGAACCTTGGGTGATTTTATGTCTGCGGCGCCCGCTGACGCAAAAACCGGCCTTTGTGTTTGTGCTATTAGGCGATTCCGTATATAATAGGTTTTTGCAGACAATATCGGCTGACAAGCAGCACAGCCCATTTCCATCCGAGCCATCGGATGTTTTAACGGAGCAGGCAAGAAATGAAACCGGAAAACACAACCCCAGCCACCCGCCGCAAGCCGTCCCTCCGCGGCCGCGGTATGCTTGCGGAAAAAAACGGGGTAAAAAGTATCCTGCGCACGCCCAAAAAGGCGCTGCTGTTTTTGGTGCTGCTGGCGACCGTTGTCATGCTGCTGACAATCGTGATGTGCGTGCATCACGCGGTCAGCGGCTATCTTGACGAGTGCAACCAGTACTACCACACCATCGCGGAGCTTGAGTACCTGGGCGCGGAATATCCGGATTCGCATGCCGATGACGCGGCAATGGCGGCATCACTTGCGGCAAACGACGAGGCCCTGCAGGCGCTGGTGCAGCTGCCGGGCGTGCTGCAGTTTGACGCCGAGGACGCGCTGCTGGGCGTGATCCCCGGCCTGACGCGGCATGATTACCAGGTGTACGACAAGGACGCCGCGGTGATTGTGGTGACCGTCAGCTGGTGGGAAAACACCACCGCCTCGTATGCCGCCGTCGTCAGCGAAGCCCCGTACGCATGGAGCGACGTGATCGACAAAATTACCTATATCAGCATGGACGAGGGCGCCCTGCAAACCGGCGCAAGCTATGTGATGTGCGGCCACTTTATCACCAGCAGCAATAATTTTCTGCTGTTCCAGCCGGAGGATACGCTTGCCGGCACGGGCGATACCGCCCAAACGCTTTCGGGCTGGAAACTGCTGGAGGACGGCACGCTGGCGGCGGACAGCCCGTACCGGTCGCTGGCGCAGGTGTTTGCCAACCGCAACAACGGCTATCGCGTCAGCCCCGTAACCGATCTGGAAACCCTGCGCCCCTGGCAGCAGGGCGAGCTGAAGCTGCTGGAGGGGCGGCTGTTTACCGAGGCGGAATATGCCGACGACGCGCAGGTCTGCGTGATTTCCAACCTGCTGTCCACTGTGCGTGAGCTTTCCGTCGGCGATACCATCCAGCTCAGCCTCAACGATTGCAATAACCGCATCTACGCCAGCTGGTGCGATACCCTCGCGCCCGCCGAGACCTATAAGATCGTCGGCATCTATTACCGCACAACGGAGCACCCCGACACGCTCTATATCCCGCGCTCCACGCCGACGAATGCGATCACCATGACCGCCGGCTACACGCTGGGCCAGTTTCGCCTGGACAACGACGCGGCGGACGCGTTTGAAGCCGCCGCCGCGCAGCTGCTGCCGGCGGGGTACAAGCTGACGCTGTACGACGAGGGCTACGGCGCGGTCGCCGGCCCGTATAAGGAGCTGGAGCAGCTTTCCCTGCTGTTTTTGCTGATCTGCCTGCTTGTGGTGCCCGGCGTGCTGGCGCTGTACAGCTACCTGTTCATCTCCCGCCGGCGGGACGCCGCGCTGCTGCAGCGTGCGCTGGGCGCGGGCAAAGCGCATGTTCTGCGCGGATTTATGGCGGCGTCGCTGGCCGTTACCCTGCCGGCCGCCGCTATCGGGCTGACGGCGGGGCGGCTGCTGGAAGGCAAGGTGCTTTCGTACGTCCGTGTGCTGGCTGAAAAATTCGGCAGCACGGACCTCCGATTTTCCGCCGCCAACCTGTTTACGGTTCGGCAGCTGGCATTTTCGCCGGTCACCGACAATGCCGTATACCTGCTGACCGCCATGCTGTTTGTGGCGCTTGTGCTGGTGTTCACGATTGCGTTTTCCCTGGACGCCATCCATGAAAAAAAGCCGAAAAAGGCAAAGAAACCGCGTGCCGTTCACGGCCGCACGTCTCGCCTTTCCGGCCGGCTGAAATACGCATTCCTGTCCATCAAACGCGGCGGCATGCGCACGCTCGCCGTGCTGCTGCTGTGCGCGATCATCACCGTATTTATGGGGCTGCTGACATCAGCATCCGACCAGTACCTGGCACAGCTGACGGAAATCCAGAACAACACGGTGATCCGCGGCTATGTAACGGACTATCTTGGCCGCTACCGCGACGACATGGTGATCTCCGCCGCCAACGTGCAGGCGGTGGTCGATTCCGGCCTGACAGCCGGCGTATCGCTGACGTGGCAGGTGTCCAACCTTCGCTTTATCGGGGTTACCCGCACGGCGGACGGCGTGATGCAGGACGTTGCCGATCCCTATATCCCCCAAAGCGGGTTTTCCGTGGAAACGCTGCAATACAAGCTGTCCCAGGAGCCGAAATGGATCGCGACCAACAGCATTACCGGCGCGCCGGCCTTCTACTACGAAAGCGATCCGGCCGTAAACTGGCTGGCCGGCTATGACGAAAGCTGCCTGACCGGCGGCGAAGCCGACCTGTGCGTGCTGCCCGAGGCCATGATGGAGCGCGACGGGATTGCGCTGGGCGACACCGTGCGCTACCTGTGCTGCATTGAGGAAAAACGGGAAACGACGTTTGCCCTGTTTGATTTTCTGGTAGTAGGCAGCTATGTGCTGCCCTGCGGGCAAGAAACCATCTACACCCCGCTGGGGCTCACCTTTCCGGTCGGCACGGAAACAGCGGCATTGCCGGAGCGCACCTATCGCTCCGCGCTGCACTGGGAGGGCAATTACAGCTCGCAGTGGTCCGGCATCCGGCTGAACCAGTTCAAGTTCCGTAGTATGATCTTCACCCTGCGCTCTACGGCGGATCTGGATCTGCTGCGCGATGTGCTGGAGGCTGTGCCCTTTGCGGAGGCGGGCACCCGCGGCGACGTGCGGGAGTACGCGCTCATCGACGACGCGGACTATGTGTCCGCCGTGCAGGGCATGCAGCGGCAGATCCGCTATATGAACGCGCTGTTTGCCTGCCTGTATGTGGCCGTGATGCTCATCGGCGCGGTGGCCGCCTACCTGCTGCAAAACTCCCGCAAGCCGGAGATCGCGCTGATGCGGGCGCTGGGCGTGGGCAACACGCGCATTGTGATCACCTTCCTTTTTGAGCAGCTGCTGCTGTCGGTCATCGGCATCGGCATCGGCCTTCTCAGCTGGGCGGCCACCGGCGGCGGCATCAACACGCTGCTGCGGCAGCTGCTTGTTATCTATGAATTTTGCTGGATTGTGGGAAGCACGCTCCGGCTCGTGCGCGCCCTGCGTGTTAAAACGCAGGAACTGCTCACGGAACCGGAATGATCGGAGGCAGCTATGGCGATACTGGAACTGAAAAATGTCAATTATTCCTATCATACGCGCTATCACACCGTGGACGTGCTCAAAGACGTCTGCGGCACGTTTGAGCAGGGCAAGCTATACGCGCTGGTGGGCAAATCCGGCAGCGGCAAATCCACGCTGCTGTCGCTGCTGGCCGGGCTGATGCTGCCGCAAAGCGGCGAAGTGCTGTTTGAGGGCACACCGACCGCAAAGATGAACCTCGACCGCTACCGGCTATACCATGCCGCGGTGATCTATCAGTCGTTCCGGCTGTTTCCGCTGCTGACCGTATCGGAAAACATCACCTATCCCATGGAACTGCGCGGTTGTCGCGGGGAAAAAGCCAGGCAGCGGGCCGCCGCGCTGGTGGAAAAGGTCAACCTGCCCGCCAATGTGCTGGACCGCTTTCCCGATATGCTCTCGGGCGGCGAGCAGCAGCGGGTGGCCGTATCGCGCGCCATGAGCATGAACTCCGGCCTGCTGCTGGCGGACGAGCCCACGGGCAACCTCGACACCGAAAACGGCAATCACCTGATCTCCATCCTTTTGGACCTTGCCCACAACGACCATTACTGCGTTATCGTGGTCACCCACGATCTGGACCTCGCTGCCCGCGCGGACCAGACCCTGCGCATGTGCGACGGTATGCTGCAGGACAGCTGAGCCATCCGGGCCGGTGTAAGTTCATCCGGCGTTTCAATCCTTCGGCCCAGAACGACAATTAAAACCAATAGATTCAGCATTTCACTTGTCATTTTACGATTTTGACAAATGAAATGCTTTATATTGCCGTTTCAACCATCGCTTTTACGTATTTTGACGATATATTCGTTTCATCAACAAATCCTGCGAAAAAGAAAAAGCAGGACGGGAGAAACACATTTCGCTTTGTCTCTCCCGTCCTGCCGGCAATCGATACAAAGGGCCTTTGCTTTATTGCGCCGGTATGCTCCGTGTGGCGATGATGTTTGCGCCTGTGCCGCATACGTCGCGGACAATGATATCGCCGGCCTGCACCGGCGCGTTGACGGCCACCGGCTTGAGCGCGAGCATGCAATCCTTGATCTTCCCCTTGGGGATCGGCGCGTCGGTCTTGACCGGCAGCTGCCCTACGGGTCCGCCATGCAGGCGAACGGTGCTGGTAACGGTGCGGGTGGGGTTGGTCAGCTCGGTCTGCGCATAGGTCAGGCCGCGCTTGCAGGTGTAGCCCTCGATGTGCTGCACGCCCTGCGCATCCGTGGAAACGGTAATCTGGCAGCCGATGGGGCAATTGATACATGTGAGCGTTTTCATACTCCCCTACGCCTCCTCTATCGCAATGGTGACCGACGGTGCGCCGGCATGCTTTTCAAACATGGCCCGGGTCAGCGTAACGCTTTCCATTTCGCCGGGCGTCAGGATGCGCGTTTTGCGGCTGGTTTCCAGCTGATCACCGAAGTACACGCAGATCCGGTGGTCGCGGTACACCTTGTCCACGCGGAAGCGCACCGCCAGCGGATCGTCCATCAGCGCCGGATCAACAAAGGACGGCACCGTATAGCGGACGCCCTGCTTGGTGATAATCGGGATGTTATGCCGCTTTTGCGACTGATTTTTAAGAATATAGCGCGCGGCGCTGCGGCCCGCCAGCATGCTTTCCTCGGACACGAAGTCCACCAGATCATGCACGTGCAGCACATTGCCGCAGGCGAAAATCCCTTCCACGCTGGTTTGCAGGCGATCGTCCACCACCGCGCCGCCCGTGATCGGCGACAGCTGCACGCCGGCGGACTTGGACAGCTCGTTTTCCGGCAGCAGGCCCACCGACAGCAGCAGCGTATCGCACTTGATCAGCTGCTCGGTGCCCGCGATGGGCTGGCGCTTGTCGTCCACCTGCGCAATCTTCACGGCTTCCACACGCTTTTTGCCGATGATCTCGGTCACGGTATGGCTGAGCATCAGCGGGATGCCAAAATCGTCCAGGCACTGTACAATGTTGCGTTTGAGGCCGGTGGAAAACGGCATCAGCTCCACTACGGCCTGCACATGCGCGCCCTCCAGCGTCAGCCGGCGCGCCATGATCAGCCCGATGTCGCCCGACCCGAGGATGACCACCTCCCGTCCCGGCAGATAGCCGTTGAGGTTTACATATTTCTGGGCGGTGCCGGCGGTAAAGATGCCCGCCGGACGCGTGCCCGGGATGTTGAGCGCACCGCGGGGCCGCTCGCGGCAGCCCATCGCCAGGATGATGGCTTTGGCTTTCACCTTAACCTCACCCTGCTCGTTCACCGCCGTAATCACGCGCCCGGGCGTGATGTCCAGCACCATGGTATTGCGCCAGATGGGGATCTTCGCCGCAAGCACCTGCTGTAAAAAGCGCTCGGCATACTCGGGCCCCGTAAGCTCCTCCTTAAAGGTATGCAGCCCAAACCCGTTATGGATACACTGGTTGAGGATGCCGCCGGGCGCGCTGTCGCGCTCAAAAATGACGATATCCTTTACGCCCTCGGCATGGGCGCCCAGCGCGGCCGCCAGCCCCGCGGGGCCGCCGCCGATAATAGCCAAATCAATTTCCTGCATTGCGATCGCCTCCTGTTCCTACAAGCTTTGTTTGTCGGGATCCATCAGCAAATTGGTCCCGCTGCCGTTTTTGGTTACCTCGTTAAGCGGAATATGCAGCTCCTGCGCTACGATCTCCGGAATGCGCATCAGACAAAATCCGCCCTGGCACCGGCCCATGCCCGCACGGGTACGCCGCTTGATCGCGTCGATATCGTGCACTCCCAGCGGCCCGCGGATCGCGGCGAGAATTTCCGCCTTGGTTACCTGCTCGCACCGGCAGATGATGTGCCCGTAGTCCGGGTTTTCCGCAATCGCCTTTTGGCGCTGTGCGTCGGTCATGTGCCGAAACCGCGGAAACGCGCGCCGCACCGGCTGGAAATCCGGATTTTGCTCCGCGTGCGTAGCCTGCGCCACCAGGCCGGCCACATACTGCGCAATCGCCGGCGCGCTGGTCAGCCCGGGCGAGGCGATGCCGGCCACGTTAAACAGGTTTTCCACATCGGGCGAGGGCCCGATGATAAAATCGTCACCCTCGGCGGTAGCGCGCAGCCCCGTAAACGACGTAATGACCTTGTTGACCGGCAGATGCTGCACGTCCTTTTGCGCGGTTTGCAGCACCTCCTGCAATCCGGCGCGGGTCGTGGCCTTATCATCCTTATCGGCAATGGGGTGGGACGTGGGCCCCAGCAGCAGGTTGCCGTCCACCGTCGGCGTGACCAGTATGCCCTTGCCCGCCTTGGTGGGCAGCTGGAACAGCGTATGGCTGACCAAATCGCCCTCGGTTTTATCCAGCAGGCAGTACTCGCCGCTGCGCGGGGTGATGGTGATGGGGTGCTTGCTGAGCATGTTGTTGACGGTATCGGCATACAGACCGGCGGCGTTGATCAGCACACGCGCCGTTACCTCGCCGGCCGGACCGGAGATGTAAAAAAGGCCGTCCCGCTTTTCGATCGTTTCCGCAAAGAAGTTCAGGCGGAACGTGACGCCGTTTGCCGCCGCGTTTTCCGCAAAGGCAAAGGTCATCTCGTACGGGCACACGATGCCGCCGGTGGGCACCTGCAGCGCCGCGACCACCGTATCGCTGATGTTGGGCTCAAGTTTGACGATCTCATCCCGCCCGATAATTTCAAGCCCCGGCACGCCGTTGGCAATACCCTGCTGCTTAAGCGCCTCCAGCTTGGGGATCTGGTCCTCCTCAAAGGCCAGCACCAGCGAGCCGTTGCGCTTAAAAGGAAAATCCAGCGTCTTGCTCAATTCGTCAAACATCGGGTTGGCCTCTACGTTAAATCGGGCCTTGAGCGTACCCGGCGTACAGTCGTGCCCGCCGTGCACAATGCCGCTGTTGGCCTTGGAGCTGCCAGCCGCCACGTCGCACTCCTTTTCCAGCACCACAATGTTCAGCCGCAGGCGGGACAGCTCGCGCGCAATCGCGCAGCCGATCACCCCGCCTCCGATAATCGCAACATCATACCCCATAGTATCCGTCTCCTTTCAAACAGTACCGCAGCACCGGCCCGGCCGCATGGCGCTTATTCCCTCAAAAAAAGCGCAAGCAGACGGGGCGGTTCCGCCCTTTCTTCTTGCGACTCTCAAAACTCTCGTCGAATATGCAGTTCGTGTCCCGCACGGCGGGGATGTTTGCCCGGCGTCAGCCGAGCAGGGTACTTCTCCGGCGCTTGCCCGCAAGGTAAGCGATGGATCAAGCGCCTGCCTTAACTATACCACAGCGCCTCGCAGCTGGTGGATATGCCCACGGCACCGGCCCGCAGGCTTTGGATGGTGTCGTTTTTATCGCGGATAAGGCCGCCGGCGATAATCGGGCAATGCGTCAGGTCGGCCAGCTCCCGGATAATGCTGGGAATCACGCCCGGCAGTACCTCGATCGCCTCGGCGCGCGGGCCGCTGTTGGTGGTGTACTTCAGCGCGTTGTCAAAGCACATGGAGTCCAGCATAAACATGCGCTGGATGGTGAAGATACCGAATTCCTTGGCATATTTCACCAGATTGGCCTTAGTGGTGATAATGCCGTCCGGCTTCACGTTTTCGCTCAGGTACTTCAGCGCGTAGTAGTCCTTGCCCATGCCGTCGATCAGGTCGATATGCAGCGCCAGCATTTTTCCGGCACGGTTCACCTTGGCCACCGCTTCGTTTAGCTCGCAGATATTGCCCGCCAGCATGAAGATGACCTCCACGGGCGAGGCGATCGCCTTATCCAGCATCGCCGGCGTTTTCACCGAGGCGATGATCGGATTTTTGCCAAGTCGGGTGTAAATGGTATCCATCGGCCTTCACCCTTCCCTTGTCAGGCGGAAACTACGCGCTGTACTGCACAACAGTATCACGCCGGAAACGCTCTGTCAAACATTTTTCGCGGCGGTCAGGTATTGCGTGTGCGCACGGTCTGGATGTTCTCGTTTTCCGACAAATACTTCACGATATCCGTGTAGGATGTTTTAGAGGGAAGGTGCAGCGTATACAGGTTGGTGTAGCTGTTCATTTCCACTTTTTTGCTGTCGCGGAACAGCTCCACGTGAAAATCGACGTCCAGAATTTTAATGTTCTGCGCTTCAAAATAGGTGTTGATATATTCCAGCGTTTCGGCACGATGGATAAAGCGCACCTCTACGCGCTTGACCGAGTTGACGCGGATGATCTTTTGGAACAGCGTCAGTACCGTCAGGATCAGCACGCAGCACAGGATGGCGATCCAGTAATAGCCGAACCCGACCATCAGGCCCAGGCATGCCACGTTCCACAGGCTGGCTGCCGTGGTGAGGCCGGCAATCTTCTTTTGCGCGATAAAAATGGTGCCGGCGCCCAGGAAACCGATGCCGCTGATGACCTGCGCGGACAGCCGCGTCAGCGTAAAGGTGTAATTGCTGGAAGGATTAATCGAATCCGAATTGGCCAGTATCAGGCATTCCAGCATGGCGATCATCGCCGCGCCCAGGCACACCAGAATATGCGTGCGCATACCCGCGGGCCGGTTTTTATATTCCCGTTCGATGCCGATAGCGCCGCCCACGATAATGGCCGCTACCATGCGCACGGCAATTTCCGTCCAGGACATGCCCTGATTGAAGATCCAGTCGATCGATAACGTTGATAACATCTGTGTTCACTCTTTTCCTATTTACCGGAAAGCCGCCGGTGTTTGCAAGGTTGCCTCAACCTGTCCGTATCACGCGGACAGGTTAATAAGGCCCGGGATGTACCGTTTGTCTTTTTTCATTTTATGATTGGCCCTTACGATGCCCTGTGCGCGGCACAAGGGCTCATGCAGGCGTGTACAATATTCTTCGGCAGGCACCCGGGAATGACTCGGAAGTTATCCCCGTTCCTGCCACAGCGGTTTGGCTTGGAAATCAGGTATTGATCTGCAGCTGCTCCTGCAGGGAGCCCTCGTCGTCAAACACCAGAAAATCCACCGGCGTCAGGTAAACCGTATCGCCTGTCTGGAACTCGTTGTACGTCCAGGCGTCGGCAATCACCCTGACCGTGGTTTGCCCCACCCGTACCCGCACATCGTTTACATCGCCCAGATAATAGCTCTGCTCCATGGTGCCCTTGAGCGCGCCGGGCGTTTCCTCCTTGGCGATGCGGATACGTTCCGGCCGGATGGCCGCTTCCACATTCCCCGTTTTGGGGCCGTCGTAGGGCAGCGTCTGGCCTTCCATCTCCGCAAAGCGGATCATGCCGTTTTCCGTGGTGCCCTTGAAGAACTGCACCTTGCCCAGAAAGTCGGCTACGAACTGGTTTACAGGCCGGTTGTAGATTTCCTCCGGCGTGCCGCTTTGCTGCACCACGCCGCGGTTGATCAGGAAAATGCGGTCGCTCATGGCCATAGCTTCGGTTTGGTCGTGCGTGACATACACCACGGTAATGTTTAAGTTTCGCTGGATTTCCTTGATTTCAAAGCGCATGGATTCACGCAGCTTGGCATCGAGGTTGGACAGCGGCTCGTCCAGCAGCAACAGCCCCGGCGCCGCGACCAGCGCGCGGGCCAGCGCCACGCGCTGCTGCTGGCCGCCGGACAGCTGGTTTGGGAACCGTTCGCTGTATTGGTTCAGGTGAACGATGGACAGCACCCGATCCACTTCCTCGGCGATTTTCGCCTTGGGAATGCGTTTAATGCTCAGGGGGTAAGCCACGTTGTTGAACACGTTCATATGCGGCCACACGGCGTAGCTTTGGAACACCATACCCACGTTGCGCTTTTCCGGCGGCACAAAGGCGCGGTTTGAGGAAACCAGCGTATCGTCGATATACAGCTCCCCCTCCGTGGGATGCTCAAACCCCGCTATGATGCGGAGCATGGTGGTTTTGCCGCAGCCGGAGGGGCCCAGAAGGGTAACAAACTCCCCGTGGTCGAAGGTTTCGTTAAACTCCTTAAGTACCACGTTTTCCCCAAAGGCTTTTGTAATATGATTGATCCTGACGGTGGACATGCGGTTCATCCTTTCATCAAATGGAGAATTCACCCTTGGTAAGGCGATGGAGCAATGCGTTGAGGAACACCACGACCATCAGTATGCCAAAGGCCATGGCACTGGCCTGCGGCTGGCTGGTATAGGTCCAGTATTCATAGAGCTGGAAGCCAATGGTTTTGGTGGTGTTGGAATACAAAAGCGTCGTCATGGACAGCTCGTAGAAGCTGGGAATGAAGATCAAAAACCAGCCGGCGGCGATGGACGGGAAAATCAGCGGGCCGGTGATCTTGTACATGGTGCGCAGCCAGCTTGCGCCGGATACCTGCGAGCTTTCCTCCAGCGATACATGGATCTGCGACATGGCGGATACCACCGTGCGCATGCCCATCATCAGATATTTGATCATATAGGCCACGATCATGATATAGGCGGTGTTGTAGATGTTCACGCCGAAGGTGCCCTTCATGGTCATGATCAGGCCCAGGGCGATAACCACCGACGGCGTGCCGGAACCCAGCGCGATCATAAAGTCCGGAATCTTGCGGCCGGTTACGCGGGTACGCTGCAGCAGATAGCTCATCACGCAGCTTACGATAATGCCGATGGTTGCCGTGCTTACGGCAAAGACCAGCGAATTGCGCAGGCATTCCAGCGTTTCCTTGCGGGAGAAAATCTCCGTCCACTGGCTGGTGGTAAAGTTGCCGGCCTCCCAAACCGTTTTGCCCACATCCACCTTAAAGGACGTAAACAGGATGGTCATAAAGGGCAGCAGGATCATGATGACGGCAAACAGCCCCACCAGCACGGTCAGGGGAATGCGCCATTTGTTCAGCTCCACAATGTTGGGCCGCGTGGACTTGCCCGACACCGTGATGTACTGCCGTTTGGAGACCACAAAATCGGAAACGTACAATATCATAATGGCCAGCAGCATCAAAAACACCGCCATGCCGGTGGCGTCGTTGATGCCCTGTGTGCCCAGGCCGTAATACTCGATAATGCGGGTGGTAACGGTGTGTATCTTGCCCGGTGCGCCGATGATGGAGGGAATGCCGTAGGCGCTGGCCGCGCAGATGAACACCAGCAGCGCGCCGGCAATCAGCGACGGCGTCATCATGGGGAAGGTGATTTTCAGCACCGTTTTCACCGGCGACGCGCCGGAGATGCGGGAAGCCTCCTCCAGCGAAGGGTCCATCTTCTCCATGGCACGGGAGATAGTGATAAACGCGTACGGGTAGTAAAAGGACGTCAGCACCCAGATCAGGCCGCCGATGGAATAGATGTTCAGCGGGCCGGTGCTTCCCTGTATCCCCAAAATCCAGCGCAGCACGACATTGATGTTGCCCACGTTGGGATTGAGCAGCCTAAGCCACGCCATGGCGCCCAGATACGGGGGCACCATGTAGGTAAGCACGAACAGGCTTCTGAAAAACTTTTTGGCGTACAGGTTGGTGCGTCCCACAAGCCAGGCCAGCGGAAAGGCGATCACCGTGCCCAGGATCATGGTGAAGGTCGCACAGATGAGGGTGTTCTTCAGCGCGCTCCAGTTCATGCTGTAGCTGTACAGCCGCTTAAAGGTTTCCAGTGAAAGGGAGCCCTCCGGAAAGAGGGATTTAACCAGCAGATATATCGTAGGCATAAGCTGGAAGACCAGCATAAAATCAACGATTAGCAGGATAATAATCCATTTGAAATCCACCCGCCAGCTTTTTTCCTTTTTCAGGAGGAAGGTCAGCAGGATCACGTCCAGCGACAGCAGGATACCCAGCAGGATCACGCTGCGGCTGTTGGTGTAAACGATCCGCATCAGGAAGTTCACCTGGCCGTTGACCGTCATCTCATAGGCTGTCAGGCGCGCCGATGAATCCCGCACGGATTTTTTCAGGCTGTTGATCAGATCGGTAGGTACGGTTTCGTTGCTGTCCTTTGCCGAGGCAAAAAACAGCTGCAGCAGCATGGACTGCCGCTCGGTTCCGGTCAGGCCTTCCAAAGCAGCGGACGCCGCTTCCGGCACGGCCTGATTTTCGTCCAGCATGCACAAAAGCAGCTCCTGACGGAAGCTGTCGCGCTGCGACACAGTCGCCAGGCTTTTTTTGACGGCAGATGTCACCTTGGGTCCGGATAATCCGTAGGAAAGGGTTAACAGCTCATATTCCATCCGGTCCGGATCCTGCGCTTTTTCCAAAAGCGCCGCCACACGCGCCTGCGCATCTTCCCCGCCCGCAAGCCACTGCTCCATCAGCAGGCCGTCGGTGGCAGACCGCAGCGCCTCCCGCTGCGTATCCGTGAGCTGCGCAAGGATGGTGGTTACATACGTATCGTAATAGTCGTCCAGTTCCCCGTTCAGTTGATAGATGTCTGAGTATGCCTCCTCGGTGTTGAAACCCGAGGCTTTGTAAGCGCGAATCCCCGCAAGTCCGCTTGCGATCATCCCCGCCCCCAACAGCAGGAGCACCAGCAGCGCCAGCCTGACCGCCATGGTGGAACGGCCGTGGGTCTGCAAAACCGGTACCGCCTGCCTGGCGGTTTTTTTCATGAGGAAAGTCCCCCTTATTGAGCATCGACAAAGCGGCGCCGGCCGCTTTGTCGATGCAATGAATCGCCCTTATCAGGCTGTGCTTTTGGAATGCGTACAGAAGGTAATTACTGCGTCACGCGCTCCTGGAACTCGGTGCGGATTTCTTCGCGCATGGTGTAGCAGCGTACCCAATCCACGCCCATGTCGCTTGCGATCAGGGTATCGGTGCTGATGGAATCATAGGGGACATCCGTCATGCCCTTCAGCACGCTGTGCATATAGCCCTGCAGGATGAACTCCTGTCCCGCCTCGCTGAGCAGCCAGTCGGTAATCGCTTCGCAGGCTTCGATGTTCATGTTGGCGCTTCGGTCTTCCGCAACGGTCATAACGGTGGAGGGGATCATGATGTTGCCGTCTTCGGGATAGATGCAGGCGATGGTGCTGCCCTCTTCCTTGCGGATTTTAAGTACGCTCTCTTCCAAAATCATGATCACTTTGCACTCGCCCGTTTGCAGCTTGGCAAGCGCGGTGGAGCCGCTTTCAATCATTACGTCGTTTTCGCCCAGCGCGGTGAAGTACTCGTAGCCGTACTTGTCGCTCAGTGCCGCGACAGAGGCCATGGTGGTGCCGCTGGTCAGCGGGTTGCCCATGGAGATCATGCCCTTGAGGGACGTGTCGTATGCGAAATCGTAGAAGGTGTTGGGCAGCTCGTCGGCCGTGTACAGCTCCGGATTGTACGCCAGCACCATGTTGCATACGCGCACGGGATACCAGTAGCCTTCCTCGTCATATTCAAAACGCAGCTTGTCGGCAGCGTCCGGAATAATGTAGGAGTGCAGCCAGCCGCCCTCTTTGAGCTCCAGCGAGTAGGCAGGCTCGGCCACCAGCATCATATCGCAGCCAAGGGTGCCTGTTTCCATCTCGCCGGCCAGCTTGGTTTGCAGTGAGCCGGTGCCGCCGTAGAAGAACTCCACCTCAAGGTTCGGGAATTCCGTTTTCAGCGCCTCGCTCATCATATCAATGACGAACTGATACATGGATGTATAGATCGTCACCTTGCCGGTAATATCCTCGTTTACCGCAAAGGCCGTGGGGATTACCGCCAACATTGTCAGACACAGAAGTACCGCCAGTAGTTTTTTCATGTTGTTTCCTCCTTTTATGATGCATGTGAAATACCGCTGCACAGCATTTACATTATGTGCGCGGCGACGAATTATTTGTTAACGTCAGTATACCACCAGACGCTGAAAAATCAACCCCTTATTTAGTTCGGATTTAACATATCTGGCAATATTTGCATGTTTTCGTAAAGATTAAGTAAAATCACGCGGCTGGATGCGTGCGGATTTGTAAAGTGTTCCCATAGTGATGCGCGGCGGACTTATGGGCTCTTTTTCCGGTCTGCACAGGAAAAAAGCCGCCGCTTTGCTGCGGCAGCCACTTTTATCTGTCAACGGGGTCAGGCCGTCTCGCCCGCCTTGGCCGGCTGTGCCGGCGCATCCACCATGCGGATCCATTTTTTGCTGCGCAGGCGGAACAGGCAGATCACGGTCTTGATCAGGTAATCGATCTTTAGGAGCAGGTAAATCCAGAACGGGCTCAGGTGCCACACAAAGCCGGCCAGATAGCCCAGCGGCAGCGAGGCCAGCCACATAAACAGGATATCGGCCACCATCAAAAAGCGGGTATCGCCGCCGCCGCGCAGCACGCCCTTGGTCAGCATGGACTGCGTAGCCTGGAAAATGACCATGATGGAGATCGCATACATCAGCCCGTAGGCCACCTGCGTGGTCTCGGCGGTGATGTTGTAGGTACCGATAATCAGCGGGCAGACCACCAGCAGGAACACGCTTGCCAGAACGCCGATGATTACGCTGAGCAGGAAGAACGTAATGCTCTGCTCGTACGCCTTTTCCGGCTTCTTTTCGCCCAGCGTGTTGCCGGTTAATATGCTGCCGGCATTGCCGATGCCCTGGTTCATCACCGTGGACAGCCGCGTCATCTGCGCGATGATCGCGTTGGCCGCCACAAACGACGCGCCCAAATGCCCCATGATGATGGAGCTTACGGTGTTGCCCATACCCAGCAGAAAATCGGAAATGATCACGGGCACGCTGTAGTGCAGGTAGTTTTGCAGGTAGTCGCCGCAGCGCACAAACAGGTCGCGCACCTTCAGCCCGATCTGCTTGTCCACCGCAAAGGTGTACACGCCGATCACCAGCACCTCCACAAAGCGCGCGATGGTGGTCGCCAGCGCGGCGCCGGCAATCTGCATTTCAGGCATGCCCAGCTTGCCGAAGATAAACACCCAGTTCAAAAACAGGTTGATGACAAACGTCAGAAGCGACGTGTACAGCGGCACCTTCACCTGCCGTACCGAGCGCAGCACGATGGTGAGCGTCTGCGACAGCCCCATAAACAGGAAGCTGACGGCGCTGATACGGAAATAGATCGCGCCCTTGACCACGATCTGCGCGTCGTCGGTATAGATGTACATCAGGGTTTGCGGCATCAGCGCGGCGGCCACCGAAAACACAACGGCGATCGACATGGAAATGCGTACCATGATAGCGATCACCTTGCGCAGCGCGTCACGGTCGCCCGCGCCCCAGTACTGCGCGGTAAGCACCGCGGCGCCGCCGCCGATACCCATGCACAGGATCTGGTACAGGTTGATCATCTCGTTGGCCAGCGACGCGCCGGACAGCTGGATTTCGCCGTAGTTGCCCAGCATGATGGTGTCCAGCAGGTTCACCGCGATGGTGATCATGTTCTGCAGCACCACAGGGACAGCCAGCATGAGCACAACCCGATAAAAATTCTTATCCCGCACAAACAGTTTACGCAATCCGGATGTCCTCCCGCCCGTTTTTTCGGGATGATGCGCGCTTGCTGTGCGCAGCCTGCGTATCGTCAAAAACGGTTTCGTTTCGCTTATCCGCCCGCGCCGCGGCGGGCTGTTGAAAATGCAGAGGGTTCTTTATCAAGCCCGCTATGCCGGCTCGTTCGCCGGCGTGCGGCGCAGCGGCAGCCACTCGTACAGCGCCTTGCCGATATACCGGTCCCAGAATGCCCACTCGTGCTTCAGGCCCGCCGCTTCCTCGTAGTGGAATTGATAGCCGATGGCGCGCAGCGCGTCGCGGTCCTTGCGCACCACGTCGCGGATAAAGTCGTTTTCCCCCACGGCGATATACAGCGCGGGCATGGTCACCTGATCGTCCCAGTTCTTTTGGGCAATCGCACCCAAATCCCAAGGGCCGCCCCGCTGCTTTTCCGCCTCACCGAACGCCGCGGGCAGCCGGCGGATCTTTTTCCAAGTCACAAGCTCATCCACAAAGTAGTCCGTATCCACGCTGCAGCCGATGCCGCCGGACAGGTCCACCACACCGGCGTACAGGTCGGGCCGTTTCATGGCCAGCATCATGGCCGCGTTGCCGCCCATCGCCATGCCGATCACAAAGTTGTCCTCCCGCTTGGGCGAGGAGGCAAACAGGCACTGCACCACGCGGGGCAGCTCCTCGGTGAAGAAGGTGTAATAGCGGAAACCGTAGTCCGTATCGATAAAAAAGCTGTCCTTTGCCTGCGCCGTAACGGTCATCACGCAGTTGTCCTCGGCATAGCGCTCCAGATTGGTATTGCGGTACACCAGCGAATCGTCGTCGCCGCCGCCGTGGAGAATATACACGGTCTGCAGCTTCATGCCGTCCTGCAGCGGGGCCTTGGGGCTTTCCAAAATCACGTGCTCGGGCTTGCTGTCGGGCGCATAGGTAAACCGCCGCGCCGGATAGGTGATGGTCACGTCCACGCAGAGGCTGAGAACCTCGGAAAAGAAATTATAGCGCATCATCGCCATAGTGATGGTTCCCCCTTACTTGAAAACTTTGCGGGCAAAGGCGCGCATGCACTTGCGCCATACCGTCCACTCGTGGTAGCCGGGGCAGGTGTAGGTGTCGTAGCGCAGGCCCGTTTCGTCAAACCGCCGCAGGTCGGGCGTCAGGCCCTGGATAATCCGGTCCTCCTGCTCGCCGTACCCAAAGAAAAACAGGCGGATTTTATCGTTGAACGCGGCGGTATCCCTGAACTTCTCATAATAATCAAAATCGCAGTACCACCGGCGGGTCAGCGCGCCGCTGAAAATACCGATCCAGGGAAACGTCCCCAGATGGCGCAGCGTGGTCATCGTCGTCTGGTAGCTGCCCATCGACAGTCCCGCCATCGCGCGGTTTTCGTCGCCCGCCTTCACGCGGAAGCGGCGCTCAATAAACGGGATGTTGTCGTTAAGCAGCATGCTGTCAAAATCACCGGAAAGGAACGCATTGTCCACACGCGTATCCACGCAGTACAGGCCGTTCATCACCACGATCATGGGCTCGCACTCGCCCGCGGCGATCAGGTTGTCCAGAATGTAGTTCATTTTACCCTGCCAGATCCAGCCGGTTTCGGTTTCACCGCCGCCGTGCTGCAGATAAAGTACAGGATATCGCCGCTGCGGATCGTCGTCGTACATCGGCGGGGTGTACACCCAGCAGTCGCGCGTACGGTTGGTGGTTTGGGCAAAAAAGTGCTCCAGCCTAAGCGTGCCGTGGGGCACATCCTTGCAGGCATAAAAGTCGTCCTCTTCCGGAATATCCACAAAGTTGGCGGTCTTGTGCGCGCCGTAGGCCACCCGCCCCAGCGGATTGGTTACGCACACGCCGTCCACGAAGTAGTTCAGATAGTGGAATCCCGCGGGAATGCCCTGCACGCGCACGCTCCAGTAGCCCTCGTCGTCGCGGGTCATCAGGTGCTTCCGGTCGGTCATCAGGCCGCCGAAGCCGCTCACGGCCACCTCGCGCGCTTGCGGCGCATAAAAACAGAAGGTCACGTCGCCGTTGTCCTCCACGTTAGCCGCTTCATGCTCGAATATATGACGGGGGCCGACGTTGCCGTCGGCATCCCGAAAGAGTTTCATTTTTAGGTTGACCGCGTCGAAAAACAGTCCGTCCGAATGGATGGCTTCGTTATCGCTGAACCGGTAGGCCATGGTGTATTCCCCCTTGTCCGTTTTCGCATGGATGAGGATTTTGAAAACCGCGTCACGCGCGCAGACGTCTGCTGCCCGCGTGCGTCATCATTTGCCCAAAACCGTCAGCGAGCCGTCCGGCTCACGGCGGTACTGCTTTACATACGCCCAGGCCAGCGCGGGATCCATCTGCGCCACCTCGTGGCCCTTTTCGCGCATGATGACATAGTTGTACAGGTTTTGGCGCTGCGCGTCGCCGGTGTAAAAGCGCTGCACATCGTAGGCATGGTGCGGATGGCGCGCGGACGGCGTGAGCGTGTAGCTTTCGTCGCCGGTCACACCGCAGCCGCTGGGATTGTAGCCGCCGATCTCCGGCGTGGGCTTGACGGGAATGTGATTGTATTGCTTCCAATAATCATACTGGTGCTGCTGGGAGCTGAGCCTGAACACCGGATAGGACGGCTCCCGACTGCCGTAGGTGTACCACACGGGCATGCGGTAGTCGTATTCCTTTTTGCGCTCCAGACCGACGGCGAAGGGAATCTCGTCCTTGTAATTGATCTCGGTATACGCGCCGCGCCGGCCCGGCCAGTTGCTGTCGATGGGGCAGATGGCCGCGATCTTTTCGGGATAGGCCATCGCAACGGACATGGCCTGCGCCGCGCCGTTGGAAAATCCGGACAGATACACACGGCCGGCGTCCACCGGATAGTGCGCGATCAGATGCTCGATCAGCCGGGCGCTGAAAGCAACGTCGTCCTCCTGATCCGGCAGCATGCTGCTGTTCCAGCCGCAGCGGTTGGTGCCCCACGGATAGCAGGTGATAAAGCCTTCCGCCTCGCCCAGCTCGTGGAACTTGGTCATCTCGGCCGCCTCGGCCGGATTGTCGGATCCGCCGTGGAAGAACATCAGCAGCGGCGCCTTGGCCGACGGATTTTCTTTTACGCGCTTTGGCACATGCAAAAACCACGTATGCGGATTATCATCGTCCGGCAGCATCTCCTCCACGTGGCATTCCATCATCGTTTGCGGATCGGGAATACGGGGCTCGATATCGCCGTGCGCGCCGGTATTGGTACGGCGTACGGGCCGATACAGCGTGTCCCACGCATCCTTTAGCAGCGCGGAGCTGACGGCGGGCGCCGCCTTGCGTACGGTAACGCGCTGCAGCGGGTTTTGCCTGTTTTCGCAGGTTCTGCTTTCGGGCGTATCGGCTGCCAGCGCGGCACGGTTGGCCCGGCAGAAATACGCGGCGGTGTCGGCATCGCTGCCGGACAGCCACAGGGGCATGGGCGCATACACGGCTTTGGCAAACGCCTGCGGGCACAGCGTGCCGCCGACCGCCAGCACCGCGGCGATGTTCTCGGGATGCACGGCCGCCAGCGTCAGCGCCATGTCCGCGCCGCCGCCGATGCCCAGCACATACTTGGTGTCGTTCATCGGATGCCAGCCGCTCATCATGGATTCCAGCGTCGGGATGCCCAGGGCGTTGAGCTTCATCGGTTCGTTGTCCGGCTTGGCCATGCCGTCCTGAAAGACGGTAAAGGCCTGCACGTCGTCGGGCCGATCGGGCGCAAGCGCCGCGTTCCATCCGCCGTCCGCCGGCACGGGAAAGCTTAGCACCAGCTCCTTTTCATCGGCCAGCGCCTGCAGCTTCCAGTCCCGCAGGGCGGCCTCCACGCTGCCGCGGGTGACCGTATCCATGAGCACCGTCAGGCTGCACCGCTTAAACGCCGTGCGCTTCTCCTCCCCCGGGTAATATAAAAACAGTTGTCGATCGTTCTTATCCAACGTTTTCAAAAACAATGACATATTCGATATCTCCTTTTTTATCGGACCAAGGCAAGCGAGGTGGAAAGCACCCGTGTGATGGCGAATTGGGATTTACGCCTCGTTTGCCGCTCATCCCTTCAGGCCGCTGGTTACGGTTCCTTCCACAAAGTACTTCTGGCCGATGATGTAGAGCACCAGCATGGGCAGGATGGAATACAGCGCGCCCGCAAACGCCGGCCCGTACTCGGACGTATCCGAGCCGATGAACAGCGCCAGGCCGTTGGCCAGCGTGCGCATCTTGGTGGAGCTGGTGACCAGCAGCGGCCACATCAGGTCGTTCCACGCAGCGTTGACGCCCAAAATCAGCATGGTGATCATGGTGGGCATTACCTGCGGCATCATGATTTTCCAATACAGTCCGAATTCGCCTACACCGTCTATCCTTCCTGCCTCTTCCAGCTCTTTGGGCAGGGCAACAAAGGCGGAGCGCATCATAAAGATCGAAATGGCGACAGCCAGCTTCGGCAATACCAATCCGGCGTAGCTGTCGTACATCCCCATGGTTTTTACCACCAAAAACAGCGGGATCATGATGACCTGGAACGGGATCATCATCGTCGCCAGCACCATTAAAAACAGCACATTGCGGCCCTTGAACTGGAAGCGCGCGAACGCGTATCCGGCCAGCGAGCAGATGAACACCGACGGGATGGTGGTCAGCGTAGCGTAAATGCACGAGTTTTTAATGTAAACAAACACCTTCAGGCGTTTGGCCAGCCGCTGATAGTTTTCCAATGAAAACGTTTTGGCAAAGAACGTCGGCGGATAGCTGATGATTTCCTTGGCGGGCTTGAAGGAGCTGATCATCATCCACACCACGGGCAGCAGCACGATCAGCGCGATGATGAGCAGCAGCAGGAAGATCGGGAAGTGGGCAAGCCGCCGTTTGATTCTGATAGACATGTTCACAATCCTCCCTTAATCCGTTTCGCGCCTGAGCATGGCGGTATACATGATGATCGTGATAACCATCACGATGGCCAGCAGCACAATGGACAGTGCGGAGGCGTAACCCATGCGGTTGATTTCAAAGCCGCGGGTATATATGTACGATACCAGTGTTTCCGTGGTGTAGTTTGGCCCGCCGCCGGTGGTGGTGTACACGATATCGAACACCTGAAAGGAGCCGATGACGCGCGTCATGATCAAAAACCAGAGCGTGGGCTTGATCCCGGGGATCGTGATATGGAAAAACTGGCCGAATTTGCCGCAGTTGTCGATATCGGCGGCCTCGTACAGGCTCGTGGGTACGTTCTGCATGGCGCCGATCAGGATGGTGGTGGAAATGCCGAACGTCTTCCACACCGACATGAACACGATCACGTAAATGGTGATGGAGGAATCGTTCATGAAGTTGATCTTGCCCAGCCCCATCAGCCGGCACAGATAGGTGACATAGCCGACGTTGGAATGCAAAATCAGCTTCCACATAATGCCGGTGGCGGTAGCGGAGCAGATGATGGGCATAAAATAAATTGCCCGGAAAATTTTGTTGGACTTGGTATTCTTGGTCAGCAGACCGGCCAGCGCAATGGCAATGATCAGCTGGGCGGGCACCTCGACGAGCGTCCACTTGACGGTTACCTTCAGGCTGTTCCAGAAGCGCCAGTCGGTGAACACTTCCTTAAAATTTCCCAGCCCAAGGAACGTGGTGTTATTCATGGTTGTGGTGATATCGAACAGGCTGATTCCAAAGCAGCCCAGCAGCGGCCCGATATTAAAAGCCAGTAAAAGCAG
Organism: Candidatus Limiplasma sp.; assembly: GCA_035399245.1. GTDB lineage: Bacteria > Bacillota > Clostridia > Christensenellales > Aristaeellaceae > CAXXOK01. The sequence goes on along the minus strand of DAOPIR010000003.1, from coordinate 16,062 downwards.
CATAACCGGCGCGATGAACAGATACGGCGTCAGCCGGTGTTTCCATGCTTTTTTACCAATGGACATCTCCATGGCGATCCTCCTTGTAGATAGGAAAGCGGGGCTGAGGCCAAGGGTCTCAGCCCCGCTTTCGGATTACCGCAGGGGTCGGTTTAGTTCAGGAGTTTATCGGCTTCGGCCTGCGCATTGTCCAGCGCGACATTCGCATCCTGGCTGTCTACCACAACGTCCTCAATCATCGCTTCGATCACTTCAACCGCCAACAGGTAGGTCTGGGTGAAGGCGACGGGCGCCATATAGGTGGAGGAGGCGTCAGGATCGGTGCAGGTCATCAGGGCCAGTTTTTCGGAGGCCTGATAGCGCGCGTCGTTGATGGCGGGCAGGTAATAGCCGGGGTAGCCGCATTCCAGCGACCAGGCCAGCGAGCCGGTGGTTTCGGTGTCTTCGTAGCCCTCATACCACCAGTCGATGAAGCGGTATGCAGCTTCTTTTTCAGCATCGGTAGCATACTTGGTTACGCAGAAACCGGTCACGGAGGAGGGGTTCATGGCGCCCGCATCGCCGTAGGGCAGCATGGCTACGCCATAGTTGATGCCTGCCGCGTCCGCGCCTGCGCTCAGCCATGCGCCGTCAGGCATAATGCCGATCTGGCCGGCCTTGAACATGCTTTCGGTGTCAGATTCGAGAGGGTTGTCGCCGGAGTCGATCATGGCCTTAAGCCAGTTAAGGAAATAGGCATAGCCCTCGTTGCCGGAGAAATTGGCCTTCAGGTTGCCGTCCGCGTCAAAGTCCACAAACAGGCCGCCCATACGCTGCAGGAGCTGCAGGTTGGTGAAAATGCCGTTGTAGCCGATGCCGGAGCCGTACACGTTCATATCCTCATTGGTGATCTGCGCGGCAAACTCCGCCCATTGCGCATAGGTGGCCGGGGGCGTGTCGGGGTCGAGGCCGGCGGCTTCAAACAGGTCCTTGTTCCAGTACATGTAGCGGCCCGTTACCTGGAAGGGCACGCCGTAAAGGATGCCGTTGCGGCTCATGGCGTCCAGATAGCTGGTAATAAAGTCATCTTTCACCAGCGTGGTTTCGGTAAAGATTTCGTTCATGTCGATCAGATAATCGCCGTACATATCCGGATAGTTGCTGGCGCCCAAAATCATCGTGGGGCCTTCGTCAGCCGCAAAGGTAGCGGCGATCTTGGTCTGGAATTCGGCGTTGATATCCATCTCCACCGTGATGCCGTAGGGATTGGTGTCGTTGAACTCATCCACCTTTTCGATCAGCACGTCGCCGTCGGATCCGGTCCAGCCGTTCCAGAACGTGATGGTGATCGGTTCGCTGGATTCAGCGCCGGCAAAGGACATCAGTCCAAATACCATCGTCAAAGCCAGTACCAGAGATAAAACCTTCTTCATGTGTGTTGCCTCCGTTTCAATTCATCCGAAATAGTTGCTATTTCGATTTAGTTTACCCCATTATAGCGATGGGCCAAATGCTTTGTCAATACTTCCCGCCGGAATTTTCTAAAACTTTTTCGTGATTCTGCAATATTCGGCTGTTTTGGCACCATATCCCACCAGTATATTCATCGTTTGATGTATAATATGGACGCAGGACACCATATTCCACCATGTGCCCGGTCGGGGCTGACGCTGCGTATTTATGCACGCGCACAAAAATGCGCCCGCCTGCAAAGCGGACGCATGATCTGTTTTTAGCTAATATTTTAGCCTTTAGCGCGCATCAGCGTGGCAATCTGCAGCTTAGGCGTCATGATCCGCTTGAGCGGCGTGGTGATATTGTTGTTCATCAGCGTTACGGCCAGATCGATGCTGAAGTGCGCAAACTCCTCCATGGTGATATCCACATAGGCAGCGTTGGGCGCAAGCACCTGCATGGTTTTGTTTACGCCGTGCACCAGCAGCGCACAGTCCTCATTAATGCGGATGCCCTGCTCGCGCATCGCCAAAATGACGTTGACGGCGCTGGTGTCGCGCAACACAAACAGCGCGGTGGGCGGCTGGAAGGCGGTAAAAAGCGACGTGATATACTGCCTGCAGGCCTCGCCGTCGTCCGGCCGGATGGCCGCCATCCATTCATCCGGAATGTCCACCCGGTTTTCGCGGCAGCTGTCCAAAAAGCCGGCCAGGCGGATGGACGAGCCTGCCGAGCGGGCGTCCACGCCCACCACGGCAATGCGACGGTGGCCGTAATCTATCAGCGTTTGGGCACAGCGTTTGCCCAGCTGGTAATGGTCTATCGAGATCCCGCTGATGTTGGCGCTTGAATCGTTGGCGACAACGATGGGAATTTCGTTGCCCAGGGAGGACAGGAACTCCACATCCTCGCCGGACGCGCCGCTGACGATCACGCTGCTGAACTGCCAGGAGGTAAACTGGTCGCGCTGGGCCTGCAGCTTGCCGGGCAGGAAAAAGCGGATGATGAAATCGCAGTTGAGCTGTTTTTCCTCCACGTAGTTCGTTGCCCCGCGGAAAAACCGGCCCATGCTTTCGTCCAAAAACAGGCTGCTCCAGAAGATCCCGACCACACGCGCGTTATTCTCGCTGCTTTTGCGCAGCCTGCGGGCATAGATATTGGGGCGGTAATCGATGCTGCGCGCCGCTTCCCGCACGCGCTTTTGCGTCGCTTCGGAAATGCGAAGCTCATCCCCCCGCCCGTTGAGAACGATGGATACCGTACTTTGGGATAAGTGCAATGACTCCGCAATCTGTTTGAGTGGGGACGTGGAAGACGCCTTCATGCCGTACACCTGCCTGCTGTTTAGCTAAATCGTTTTGCACTTCTATCATAGCAGGATTTTAAAATTTGTCAATAATATGCATTCGCTGAATTTACAAGGGTTTGCGGCCTGCGGCAGCCGGCATAGCCCGCCATTATGCGCCGATTTTTGCAAAATGCGGCTTGCGGCGCGCCGGTCGGCACGCTACAATGTAACACTCCGGACGGGCAGCGTGGATCAGGGTGCCGCGCCTGCGCTGCGCCGGTTGCGCTTGCGGTAGTCCGACGGCGTGATACCGTAGATTTCCCGAAACACACGCGCAAAATGCTGGCGGTTGTTAAAGCCGGAGTCCATGGCGATATCGATGATGGCAAACCCCGTGGTGGACAGCAGCTTGGCCGCGTGGTCGCAGCGCACCGCATGCAGATAATCCACCAGTGTGCCCCGCATATACCGGCTGAACAGCGCCTCCAGATAGGAGCGGCTGATGCCCGCCTCCCGTGCGACCCGGTCCACCGTCAGCGGCTGCTGAAAGTTTTTGTAAATATAGTTCTTCGCATCCGTAAGGTATTGCACGCCCATAAACCGGTGCTGGCCATGGAAGGATCGCGCCAGCTTGACAAACAGGTTTTCCATGGCGCCGCGCAGCGCGGTTTCCCTGCCGCTAAGGCTGTTTTCCCATTCGTAGCGGATTTCGCCAAGCGTAACGTTGATGTATTGCCGGTCGTCCAACGTGCAAAACCGGCCCTTTTGGGCAAAGAACGAATCAATCATCGGCGCGTCCAGGCAAAGGCGGTTCAAATCCAGGTACGGTACGGATTGTACATTATGGTAGACCAGCTTCAGGTAACGGCACGTCTGATCCGGATCGCTGATCAGTTCCGCACAGGTGTTTCGTCCCAAAAACACCACCGAACGCGCGCCCAAAGAACGTCGGCTTTTATTGCAAATAACGGTGCAATGCCCTGATATTACTTGCAATACAAGGTTATCGTCCTCCCCGTTGTCAAGGGGCATACGGCTGTCCACCGAGCCCTGCTCGCAATTGCTGATCCAGATCGGTAACTTGGATAAATAAGGATATGGCATATTATCCCCCAAATAATTCAGACAATCCGTTCCATTTTTGAAAACAGTATTCATTATATTGCTTATGGCGGAAAAAAGTCAACTATACTGATGGCGAAGGATGTGTGAAATGCATGAATAACCGAGGACGCGGCGAAGAGCGCTTGCGCTTGGCGGAGTTACTCCGCCGCGAGTATGCCGTACGAAAAGACACCGCCGATCAGGAAGACGCGCTGCAGGAAGCGGCCGCGGCGCTGCACCAGCCCGAGGCCGACGCGCTGTACCGTACGCGCCTGAAAACCGCCATCGAAACGCTTTCCAACGGAACCAACACCGTGATTTACGACGACTTCGGCCAGCCCTCCATCATGACCTATATCCCTCCCCTTCAGGAAAAAGACCTGTTGCCCTCCAGCACATCCGCCGCGCTGCACCCCGCATTTTTACCGGGCGGGCGCGGATGCCTGATCGGCAAATACCAGTGCAGCCTGTACGGCGGCCAGGCGTGCTCCCTGCCCATGGGCGAGCCCATCTCCGGCGTCGATTTTGATACGGCGTGCGCGCTGTGCCGCCGTAAGGGCGACGGCTGGAGCATTACGCCCTTTGCCCTGCGCATGGCCATTGCGCTTTCGTGCCGCAAGCGCGGCTTTTTGCCCCACGGTAACAATAATAAGGGATGCGATTTTACCCATCCGGCGGAGCAGGGCACCCTCGCGGGCGACGGCCCCGTGCTGTGCGGCAGCGGACCGGCGGCCTGGGCGCACGACAACACCGTAAACGGCGTGTACGACCTCAACGGCAACTTAAACGAGTGGGATGCCGGACTGCGCATCATGGACGGCGAAATTCAGGTGATCCCGGTGGATCAGCTGCTGGCGCCGGGTGCCGATCTGGGTCCGCGCTCCCCGCTGTGGCGCGCCATCGATGAAACCGGTGCGCTGGCAATGCCCGGCACCCCGGGCACCCTGCATTACGATGCGCCCGACGGCGGCATCCGCCTGACGCGCACGATGCGCTCATTGGGTATCGGCAACTGCGCCTTTGCCGATGTGCAAACCGAGGCGGGGCTGACCCCGCCCCCCATCGCAACGCTGCTGGGCCTTTGCCCGCAGCCGGACCGCAGCGGCTACGGCCTGGGCTGGCGCTGGATATCCACCACGGGCGAGGTGCTGCCGCTGTGCGGCGGCGCGTTCCGCGCCGAGGACCACGCGGGTGTGTTTTTTGTGGGCGCTACCTATCCGCGCACCAAGGACTACGCCCTCACCGGCCTGCGCGCCGTGTATTACCCAAAGGAGGAAAAGCCATGATCGGGCGCAAAAAAGCGGTACGCCAACACACGCTGCTCAAGGACCTGCGCAGCAACCGCATCTACCTTCTGCTTTTGATCCCCGCCATACTCTATGTGGTCATTTTCAGCTACATACCGATGGGCGGCGTGGTGATCGCGTTCAAAAACTACAACTACAGCGCCGGCATTTTCGGCAGCCCCTGGGTCGGGCTGAAGAACTTCCGGTTCCTGATCATCTCCAACAAGCTGTGGACGCTGACGCGCAACACGCTTTCGTACAACTTCGTGTTCATCGTGCTGGAGATGTTTTTGGAGGTCGCCTTTGCCGTGATCATCAACGAGATGCGCTGCAAATGGTTTAAGAAAACCTTCCAGTCCTTCATGTTCCTGCCGTTCTTCATTTCGTGGGTTGTGGCCGTGGCCGTAATCCAGACGATGCTTGATTATGACAACGGCCTTATCACCCGCATGGTGGAATCCTTCGGCGGGGAAATGGTCAATATCTACACTACCTCCGGACCGTGGCCGTACCTGCTGGTGCTCTTCCACGCATGGAAGGGCGTGGGTTACGGCAGCATTATTTACCTGAGTGCCATCGCTAATATCGACCAGGAGATGTACGAGGCCGCCGAGATCGACGGCGCCAACAGCTGGCAGAAGGTATTCCGCATTACCATTCCCAACCTCGTACCGACCATGGTGATCATGTTCCTGCTGGCCGTGGGGCAGATCTTCCGCGGCGACTTCGGGATGTTTTACCAGCTCATCGGCGACAACGGCGTGCTGCTGGAGGCCGGCGATATATTGGACCTGTACGTGTACCGCGCCATGTCGTCGGGCACCAACCTGGGCATGAGCGCCGCCGCGGGCCTGTATCAATCAGTGCTGTGCTTCTTCACCGTCGTTACGGTCAACTACATCGTCAAGCGAATCCAGCCGGATTATACGCTGTTTTAAGGAGGGAATTTCATGCAAGCTACCCGTTCGCACCGCCGCCACCTGCCGATGAATGAAGTCACCTTCCGTTCGCTTGGCTATGTCGCGCTGTTTATCTTCGGCATGCTCTGTGTGCTGCCGTTTTACCTGATTATCGTGTCCTCCTTCGCCAGTGAAAGCTCGCTGATCCGCAACGGCTTCCAGCTCATCCCCTCGGAGTGGTCCCTGAGCGCGTACCAGTTCGTGTTCACCAATCCGGCGCGCATCGGGCGGGCATACTTCAACACGATTTTCGTTACCATTACGGGCACGTTCTTCTCGCTGCTCCTGTCGTCCCTCACGGGCTATGTGCTCTCGCGCCCCAAGTTTAAGTGGCGCAACGCCTTTTCGTTCTTCTTTTTCTTCACCACGCTGTTCAACGGCGGCCTTACGCCCTGGTACATGATGTGCACGCGCGTGCTGCACTTCAAAAACACCTACGCCGCGCTGATCCTGCCGCTGATGTTTTCGGTGTGGAACATGATCATCGCCAAGAACTACATGAAGGGCATCCCCTACGAGATCAGTGAATCCGCCAAGATTGACGGCGCGGGCGAGCTGCGCATCTATTTCAGGCTTTACCTGCCCATCGCCAAGCCGCTGCTGGCCACGCTGGGGCTGTTTGCCGCGCTGGCGTACTGGAACGACTGGTACAACAGCATGCTGTTCAACACCAAGGAAGAATACCAATCGCTGCAATATTTCCTGCAGGACATGCTCTCCACCATTCAGGCGCTTAAGCAGCTGGTGGCGCAGGGCAACTCGGAGCTGGCCGAAGGCGCCACCATGCCGACCACAACCATGAAAATGGCCATGACCTGCGTGGTCACCGGCCCGATCATCTTCGTGTATCCGCTGGTGCAGCGCTACTTTGTCAAGGGCCTCACCATCGGCGCCGTCAAGGGCTGATCCCCTTACTTTCCTTTGTAACCATGAGGCACGTTGCTTCATGCATTATAAAAACCATAGGAGGTAATCCCATGAAAAAAGCAGTATCCCTGTTACTGGCCGTTATGCTGGTGTTTGGCTGCATGAATTTTGCGTTTGCAGAAACCACAAGCGACACGACCGCGGTCACGGATGAAAATCCGTGGGCCAATCTGGACCTTTCCGAATACATGGAAATCAACTTCTACGTCGTCGGCGTGCAAGGCGACGACTGGCAGGAGGTTGTGGATGCGGCCAATGAGCTGATGATTGAGAAGATCAACACCAAGGTCAACTTCATCCACGTTTCCTGGGGCGATTTCCAGAGCAAGTACTCCCTGTTCCTCGCCGGCGACGAAGATGTGGATCTCATCTACGGCGCGGCCTGGTGCAACTACTCCGACTATGTCAAGGCCGGCGCATACCAGGGCTTTGACTGGGATTTTGTGGAAACCTACATGCCGCTTACGGCCAAAGAGCAGGCCGCCAGCTCCTGGAAAGAAGCGGAATACAACGGCCTGTACTACTGCGTGCCCCGCGACGATACCGGCATCTCCTGGTCCGGCGTGCTGACCACGCAGTCCCTGCTTGACAAGTACGGCTTCACCGCCGACGAAATCGACAATTACGATTCCCTGATCGACTATTACTACGCCATCGCCGACGGCGAAGACGGCACCGGCGTATACGCCTTCAATCCGCAGGGCTCCTACCCGATGGACGGCCTGTGGTACACCACCCGCTATCACTACATGGACGTCAACGCCGGCGCAGCCGACTGGATGGTATGGAAATACGATACCGGCAAAGATTTTGACGTCAACGACCTGTACTGGTTTGCCGACACCGACGAATACCTCGATTTCGCCCTGCAGATGGCAGACTTTTACAAGCGCGGCGTGTTCCCCTCCAGCGTAATTTCCAACGACACGATGCTGGATGACAACTTCCGCGCCGGCACCTCCGCCACGCAGATCTCCGTGCCCAGCGGCCTGTCCGGCTGGCAGACCTCGCTGCCGGATGAAACCATCGTGTACCTCAACGCCCTGTGGGACGACAGCTGCGTTACCCGCCGCGGCGACTACATGGGCTACGGCGCCTGCTTCCCCGTTGCGTCCAAAAACATGGAACGCGCGGCCGTTGCGCTGGACTGCATGAAGAACGATCCCGAAGTCAACCGCCTGCTGGTGAGCGGCTTTGAAGGCCGTCACTACATCCTGGACGAGGCCACCAACACCTACACCGTCGGGCCGGAAGCCGCCGATTACGGCTGGGGCAACTGGTGCTACCTGCTGCAGCACGACGAAGATCCGCAGCTGAAGCTCTCCGACGAAATGCAGTATTATCAGGATATGTACGAAGCGGCCGAAGTGCCGGCGGAAACCTTCCCGGTCAACGGCTTCTCCTACGACTCCTCCAAGTACGAGGCTGAGCTGGCCGTTATCTCGGCGCTGCTCACCGAGTACCGCTTCTCCTTCTGCTTCGGCATTTTCGGCGACCAAACCGAAGCGAAATACAACGAGTTCATCGCGCAGTGCAAGGCCGCGGGTCTGGACGATATCGTGCAGGATTTCCGTGATCAGCTGGCTGCCTTTATCGCCGAATGACACGTATCCTCCCGCTGGAGCGCACCGCTCCGCAAGCCGTGGGCATCCCTTCCGGGGATGTCCACGGACTTGTGGATGCGCTGGAGGCCTCCGGCTCCGAGCTGCACGGCCTGATGATCCTGCGCCACGGCATGGTCGCCGCCGAGGGCTGGTGGGCCCCCTATTGCGCAGGACAGGTGCACGGCAGCCAATCATTAACCAAAACCATGACGGGCTCGGCCTTCGGCATTGCGATGCGGGAAGGCCTGATGACCCTGGATACCAGGCTGATTGATATTTTTCCGGAATACGCGCCGCTGTGCGAAGGCAAGCCCTACTGGGACGAGCTGCGCATGCGGCATATGACCACCATGGCCGCGGGCATGGAAGCCCAGCCGGCGGTCACCGATCCGCAGTGGATCCGCAAATTTTTCACTATGGACATCGTGCACAAACCCGGTACGGCTTTCTATTACAACAGCGCCGCCTGCTCGATGGTGGGCGCATGCATCCGCAAGCTTACCGGCCTTGGCCTGCGGGAGTACCTGCGGCCGCGGCTTTTTGATATAATCGGCATCGACGCCGACCACCTGAAATGGCACTGCCATCCCGACGGCATGGAAAACGGCAGCGGCGGGCTGGTATCCTCCACCGAGGACAACGCCCGCATGATGGAGCTGTACCGGCGCGGAGGCGTGTGGAACGGCACGCAGGTGCTGGCTCCCGAATGGGTATCCTTTGCCCTGCAAACGCAAAACGACCATCTGGATCCGCCGGTATCCTACGGCGGCATGATGTGGAAGCGTTCGGAGTGCCTGATGGCCGACGGCGCTATGGGCCAGTGGGCCATGCTGTTTCCGCAAAAGGATACGATCGTATCCCTGAGCGAAACCATATCCAGCGGCGAGCAGGGCGACGCGGTGATGAACGCGGTGTTCGATTTCGTGCGTTCGCTGCCCGACAGCGCACCGCCGGAGGACGCCCAAGCCACCGCGGCGCTCAAGGCGCGGCTGGGCAGGCTGGCTATGCCGGCGCCCGATTACGCGGAAAATCCGCAGCTGCTGCAGCGTCTGCACCGTACGCGCTATCGCCTTACGCAGGGCAGCGTACACTTCTTTGCCGACGACCTGACGATTTTCAATCCCGATTATGCCGTGGCGATACACGGATTCGGCTTTGAGGCGGTGGACGGCAATCTGCTGCTGACGGTGGAAGCCGGCTCCTGGCAGGTGCATTGCCCCGTGGGCCTGAAAGGGCAGCGGCTGGTGAGCACCATTCCGTCGCCCAATCCCGCCTGCACCGCCGCGCTGAGCGCCGCGATGCCCGACGATAACACCTTGAACATGGAAATCCGCTGGCTGGAAAGCTGCCGCGTGCACCGGCTTTCCTTCCGTTTTGACGATACCGGCGCGCAGGTTGTCTCGTCCCGGGACAAGGTGGGCGGTTTTGATATCCCTGATGAAACCGCGCGCCTGGTGCTAAAAGGAGGTTCCTATGCCTAAAAAATTAAACGGCCGCATGATGCGGGATGTAAAGATCCTCTACAACGTTCCCTGCACACTGCGCGACGGCACGGTGCTGTATGCCGATGTGTACCGCCCCAATGACGATAAGCCCTATCCCGCGATCGTCAACCGCACGCCGTACTTAAAGGATAATCTCGGCCCCGTCGCGGGCTACCTGCGCGCGCCGGAGTTTGCCGCCGCGGGCTACAACGTGGTGATACAGGACGTGCGCGGCACCGGTCACAGCGAGGGCATCTGCGATCCCGCCGGCCACCAGGATGAGGACGGCTACGACACCATCGAGGCCATTGCCGCCATGCCGTGGTGCGACGGGCAGGTGGGCATGGTGGGCGAAAGCTACCACGGCTTTTCCCAGCTGGCGTGCGCGCGGTCCAATCCCCCGCACTTAAAGGGCATCTGCCCGTTCCAGACCTCGTGGACCAAGTTCCCCGCCATCTACGATTTCGGCGTGTTCTCGCCGGTGCTGTACGGCTGGATCTACGGCCGCTGCTTTGACCGCGAGAAATATTACCCCGGCCAGTACACTAAAAAAGCGCTGGACAAAATGTCGGAATACGGCGCGCAGGGCGACAGGCAGGCCGCGTGGCTGCCCCTGAAGGATATGCCCGCCGCCAGCATCGACGGCGTGCCGGAGCTCCAGTTCCACCGTGATCTGCTGGAGCATATCGACGACCATGACTATCTTGCCTCCATCGGCCGCGTGGAAGGCTTTGAGCAGGTAACCGTTCCGCCGCTGTGCCTGACGGGCTGGAACGATTTTCTGCGCGACAAGACGCTGTATAACTTTATCGAGTTTCAAAAGCGCGGCGGCAGCGAGGCCTGCCGCAAGGGCGCGAAGCTGATCGTGGGCCCATGGCTGCACGGCGACCGGCTGGAGCGGTTTATCGAGGGCATCGATTACGGCCCCGATGCCTCCGGCGACGCGATCGACATGGTGGGCAAGCTGATCCAGTGGTACGACTGGTGGATGAAGGGCAAAACCGGCCCGTTTATGAGCGGCAAGCCGGTGCTGCTGTTCATCATGGGTGAAAACAAGTGGCGCGAGGAAAACGAATGGCCGCTCAAGCGCGCGCAGTACACGCCGTGGTATTTCCACAGCGGCGGGCATGCCAACACGCTTTCGGGCGACGGCACGCTTTCGCCCGCCGCGCCGGCCGCGGAGCCCGCCGACACCTATACGTATGATCCGATGAATCCCTGCCCCAGCAGCACCGGCGACGCCACCCGCTGGATGACGCAGGACCAGCGCCCCAACGAAACGCGCGACGATGTGCTGGTATACACCACGCCCGCCTTTACCGAGGATACGGAGCTCACCGGCCCGATCATGGTAAAGCTTTATGCCGCCTCAAGCGCCGTGGATACGGACTTTGCCGCCAAGGTAAGCTTGATTTTGGAAGACGGGTATGTCCGTCCGCTGGGCATGAAGCTGGTGCGTGCGCGCTACCGCAACGGTGAGAAGGCCGAGCCGCTCACCCCGGGCGAGATCGTGTGCTATACCATCGAGGCCGCCAATACCGCACTGCTGGTCAAAGCGGGGCAGGCCATCCGCGTGGATATCACCTCCAGCCTTTTCCCCGACGCCGACCGCAACATGAACACCGGCGGGCGCGTGGGCTATGAAAGTAAAGGCATCATCGCGCGCCAGACCATCTGCCACGACGAGGCGCATCCGTCCTGCGTGGTGCTGCCCGTCATCCCCCGCGCATAAATTATCCGCGACACAGAAAGGCTTTTAACATGGCGACGCTTCAGTTTACCTTTCCCTCCGAGGTATTGCGTTCGCAGGCCGAAATCCGCGCAGTTGTTCCCGACACGGGGGGCGACTGCGCGGTACTTTGGGTGCTGCACGGCGCAAACCAGGACTGCAACGAATGGTTTGACGATACCTCTATTGCCCGCTATGCCGCGCGGCGGCGGCTGGCGGTGGTCAGCACGTCGGTTTTCAACGGCTTCGGCGTCAACATGGCGCACGGCGCGCCCTATGCCGATTACCTGCAGGACGAATGGATCCCCGCGGTACGCGCGGTGCTGCCCTGCCTGAGCCGCAAGCGCGAAAAGAATTACATTGCCGGCGCGTCGATGGGCGGCTTTGCCGCGTTCCGCCTGGCGCTCAACCGGCCGGAGCTGTTCAGCCGAGCGGGTTCGTTTGCGGGCGCAATCGGCATGCCGATGATCTTTGAGCGCTTTGAGCGCGGCATCCAGCCCGGGCACGATGACTTTTACCACGCGTTTGGCAGCTATCAAAATCTGGTCGGCAACGACAACGATATCCTCCACCTTGCCAAACAGCGCGTGGCCGAAGGCGCCGCGCCGCTGTTTTATATGTTCTGCGGCACGGAGGACTTTGGCTACGCGCTCAATACCATCGCGCGCGACGACCTGCGGCATCTGGGCGCGGACGTCACCTGGTGCGAGGCAAGCGGCGAGCACGGCTTTGACTGCTGGGACGGGCAGCTGCCCGCGTTCCTTGACTGGCTGGAGGTGAGCGAAGCATGATTGTGATCAAAAATCAGGCGCACCTGCCGCAGCTGGGCATCTCCGCCGGCTTTACGCTGGCCCTGCCGGACATGGCCTGCCGCAACAGCAAGCGCCTTCCCTATGTGCTCTGCCTGCATGACTACGGCCAAAACGGCGAGCGCCTGCTGCAAACCCTTGCCTGCGCCCCGCTGGTGGACGAGGCCAAGGCCGCGCTGCTGCTGCCCAACGGGCAAAACGGCTGTTTTCTCAACATGGCGCACGGCCTGATGTGGGAAACCTATCTGCTGGAGGGCCTGCTGCCCTATGCCGCGCGCACCTTTGCGCTGCAGGACCCGCCCAAGCTATACGGCGTGGGCACCGGCGGCTGGGCCGCCGCACGGCTGGCCGCGGCGTATCCCAAACGCTTTGCCGCCTCCGCGGCCGTTAACGCCATCCCCAATCTGCCCAAGATGTACGCAGACGGCAAGCTGTCCGCCATGCCGGATCTGGAAGCGGCATTCGGCAGTGGGCAAGCCGTGCCGGACTATCCCCTGTGCGAACAAACCCTCTGGTTCCACGGCGCTGCCGTGACCGATGCCCTGCAAACGCTTTTGAATGAAGATTGGAGTACGCCCGCATGAAGCAGCAACGCGTTTTTACCCGCGACTTTATCATGGTTTTCATTGCCGCCGGCCTGATACGCGTATGCTATCAGATCCAGAATACCGTCACCCCGCTCTACGCCCAAAGCCTCGGTTTTTCCGCCTCGTCCATCGGGCTGCTGGTAACGGTGGTCACCGTCGCTTCCCTTGCGCTGCGCCCGTTTCTGGGCGGCTGGCTGGACCGCTACAGCCGCAAGTGGATCGCGCTGATCGGCACGGCGATCTTTGCCTTTGCCACGCTGTGGAACGGCTTTGCCGCCACGATGGGCCTGCTGATCGTCATCAAGGCGCTGCAGGGCGTGGGCTTTTCGGCACACACCACGGCGGTCAGCACCATGGCGACCGACGTACTGCCCGAGGAACGGATGTCCGAGGGCATCGGCTACATGGGGCTGACAGGCTCGGTATCGCTAGCGGTTGCGCCCGCTATCGCGCTTAGCCTTGTGGGCGGCGGGCAGTACGGCTCCGCATACAACGTCGCGTTCATCGCGGGCATCATATCGCTGGTGACGATCGGGCTGTTTCAGGGTAAGCCCAAAACACCGCCCAAAACGGCGGAAGCGCCGCAAAAGGCCACCGGCATTGCGCGGTTTTTTGAGCCCGCGGCCTTCAAGCCCTCGGCGGTCATGCTGCTGCTGGGCCTGTGCGGCGCGGCGCTGACAACGTTTTTATCCATCTTCACGCTGGGCCGCGGCTTTACCACCGATCAGGTCAGCCTGTACTTTACCATCAACGCCATTACGCTGGCGCTGGCGCGGCTGTTCGGCGCGCGCATCGCGCGGGCGATTTCCTTAAACCGTGCCGTGCTCATCGCCACCGTGCTGGATGTGACCGCGTTTTTGCTGATCGCGTTTGCCGGCAACGTATGGATGCTGTGGCTGGCGGCGGCGCTGTACGGCCTTGGTTACGGCACGATTTATCCCCTGCTCAACGCACTGGCGATCACCGCCTCGCCGCCGCACCGGCGCGGCACCGCCATGGCCACCTTCCTGACCGCCATGGACATCGGCATCGGGTTTGGCGCAAGCCTGTGGGGCGTGCTGGTGGACTTGACAAGCATCAATATCCTTTTCCCGCTGTGCGCGGGGATATCCATCGTAACCTATATCCTGTTCCGCTCGCTGAAAATGGACGCTGAAAACAAGGAGATGTCAGCATGATTTATGATTTGATTACCGGCGATTGCACGCCCGAGTCCGTTGGCCTGCGCAGCGCCGACGTGCTAAAGTGCCTGCAGGCGCTGGACGCGACCGAAAACGAAATTCACGGCTTTGCCGCGGCGCGCCACGGCAAGCTGTTTGCGGAAACCTATCTGGCGCCCTACGGCGCGCAGATCCCGCACGCCAACCATTCGATGGGCAAAAGCTACACCTGCACCGGCCTGGGCATCGCCTGCACCGAAGGGCTGTTAAGCCCCGAGGATCCGGTGTGCGACGTGTTTGCCGGGGAGATCGCGCGTTTTGGCGCAACGCCGGACGCAAATATGCGCAAAATGAAGCTCAAGCATCTCATGTCCATGAGCTGCGGCATGGAGCGCATGCCGGATATGGACGAACACTGGATGGAAAACTTTCTGCAAAGCCCTGTGAAATACGAGCCGGGTACGCGTTTTTTGTACAATTCTATCGGCAGCTGCATGCTGGGCGCAGCGGTGGAAAAGGCCACGGGCCGTGAGCTGGACGCCTACATGCGCGAAAAGCTCTTTTCCCACATCGGCATCGGGCCCGACGACCTGGTGTGGCGGCGCTTTGGCAACGGCCGGCTTGCCGAGCCTGGCACATCCGCCACAACGCGCACCAATCTGCGGCTGGGCCTGTTTTATCTGGCGCAGGGCGAGGCCGACGGCCTGCCCATCGTATCCAAAGACTGGATGCGGCAGGCGACGACCAGGCAGATCGATACCCCGGCAAGCGCCGGCGAAGAGGATTTAAGCCGCGGTTACGGCTGGCAGCTGTGGATGTGCAGCCATCCGGGCATGGTGCGCTTTGACGGCGGGCAGGGCCAGTTCTGCATCATCGATTTGCAGCGCGATATGGTGGTGGCCATCCACGAGGGCGGCGTACACCCCCACGGCGTGCAGAAGGTGCTCGACCTCACCGAGGCGCTGATGGCCGGTGCGCAGGACACCCCGCTGCCGGAGGATCCGACGGCGTATGCGGCGCTTACGGCCTATCTGCAAGCCCGCGCGGCCGCGCCCGCCGAGGCGCTGCCCGTCCCCGACGGTGCGCAGCGCTTTGCGGGCACCTATGCGGTCACCGAGGGCGTGTTCAACCCGTGGATCGAAGTCGCGCCGGTGGACGCGGACTTTTATCATTTGTTCTATGAGCCGTCTGTCCGGCCGGAGGTTTTGGTTTTCGACGTCGATATCACCCCCGAGCAGGTGGTGCTGACGCTCAACCGCTCCACCGTACTCCGTGCCCGGCTGGACGGTAAGTGGCAGCGGCAGGAAGCCGCCACCCCCATCCCGCCGCTGAAGTACTATGCCGCCGCCGCACGCTTTACGGACGCCGACACGCTGCATATATCGCTGCGCTGGCTCAACGGCTGGTGCCGCCCCGAGCTCACCTTCCGCCTGCACGGCGAAAGCGATGTTGCCATCGCCACCGAAAAGGACATGCTCCACGAGGGCCGCGCGCCGTTTACGCGGCACGCCAAGGCGCGGAAGATCCGCTAGGCGTACTATACCAAAAGCAACACAAAGGAAGCTCTGCCGATGTATCGGCAGAGCCTCAGAGTGTCGAAAAACATCGTTTTGCAGGCACTCTGTCAGCCTGTTCAAAAAGCCTAAGCTGCTAGGAAGCAAGGGTGGCAAGGGGTTGAGCTTACTATCCGT
>DAOPIR010000002.1:11406-59046 GCA_035399245.1 Candidatus Limiplasma sp. | reverse complement strand
CGTCGTTGAGGTGGTGGTGGAGCTGGAGTTATAGATGCCTTGCAGATATTCGCTGGAATTCAGGAAATCGGTAAGCTCGGACAGGGAAAGCACCTTGAAATAGTCGCCGCTGACCCAGCCCGTGGTACCGGATTGGTTAATATTGTACCAAAGCGTGTTGTTGACGTAGGTCGACCCGAGCACCAGCCCGAAGGCGTATTCGTTGAGCACGCCGATGCGCGTGCCGCCCGCCGTTTGCCGGAAGTTGACCGAGTCGGTGGTGATATAGCCATAGCTGGATGCGGAGTCCTCATCGTAGGGCGATACGGTCTGCGCGGGCGTGGCGGTCGGCGAGGCGTTGGCCAGATAGTCGGCAACCTCGGACGTGGACATGGCGCGGATCTGGTCGTCGCGGATATAGCCGGTCTGGGTGCCATAATAGCTCACGTCCCAGGTGTAATTGTCGTAGTACACCTGCTCGGTTACGTACACTACCTGATCTTCCGCAATCCACGCGGAAACGGAGGCCTGCGTGCCGGGCACGTTGCGCAGCGGCACGTTGTCGCCCAGGGTGAGATAGTAGCCCGATTTCTGCGTGGTAGTGGTATGGGCTTGGTTATACTCGTCGATGTATACCTGCGCTTCGGCGGCCGAAAGGGTCTCCACGGAATCATAGGGCAGCAGGCCGATAACGGAATCGCCCAGATAGGTCTGTGCGCCCGTCCACACGGTGCCGTTGGCGTCCACCTGCCCGCTTAAGTACAGCAGGGTGCCGGCGTCCAGCGTGGTCAGGATGGAGCTGTCCTCAAAGTTTGCGTCGTTGCGCAGGGCCACCTGCGTGGTGGTGACCGCATAGCCGACATACATTTCCAGATCGGAGTCCGTTGCGGAGGCAACCAGCTGGAACACGATGGGATTGGGCGAAACGTTGCCCGACGTGTCCACCGTGACGGTGTAGGACGTGGTGGACGAGCTGGCCAGCTCAAAGCCCGAAGGAATGAGCGATTCGTCCACGCTGATCATGTAGGTGCCGACATTCAGCGTTTGCGTCTGCGGGGTGATGACGTCGGCGTCGCCCACGAGGTACTGTATGGTCAGTGTGCCGGTGATCACCTGTTTTTCATAGAAGAAGGTGACCGAGCCGGGATTGGTATTGCCGCTTTGGTCCACCGTAACGCTGAACTGTGTGGCGGAGGCTGCCGTCAGCACATAGCCCGACGGGATCAGCGAGGTGTCGGGTGTAATGGTATGCGTGCCCACCCCCAGCGTCAGCGTTTGGCTGGACGCGACAGCCGTGCCGTTATCCAGATGATACTGCACAACCAGCGCGCCGGTAACAACCTCCTGCTCATACACGAAGGTCACCGTATCGGAGGAAATATTGCCTGATTCGTCCACCGTGATGCTGAACTGCGGGGCGGAGGAGGCCGCCAGTACATAACCGGACGGCACCAGCGAGCTGTCGGGCGTAATGGTATGCGTGCCCGCTTCCAGCGTCAGGGTCTGGTCGGCCGCGATGGACGAGCCGTCGGCCAGACGGTACTGTACGCTCAGCGTGCCGGTGGCGGGGGTTTCCTTTTCACCGAGGGTTAAAAGGCTGTACCACACGTAGCAGTCCACGTCGGCATAGCGCACATACGCCCACATCCGGTCGTCCACGGTAAACGAGCCGTGCACCCATACGGTGGTGCCCAGCGGCACCTTGGATATGATGTTGGTCGTGATGGTGGACTTGGGCGTGGAGCGCAGGTTGACCGCTGTGGTGTTGGTAACGGCTGTCACGCCGATTTCGGTGTAATCCGCATACTCGCCGGAGATATCAACCGGCGGCGTATCGGCGGTGTTGACGATGTACAGGAAGGTAACGGGGTTGGGCGATACGCTGCCGGCGGCATCCACCGTAACCTCCACCTGCGCCGATGCCGAGCTGGAGATCACATACTCCGAGGAGATCAGCGAGGTGTCGGGCACAATGATATACGTGCCCTGGGACAGCGTCCGCGTCTGGTCGGACGCGATCTTGGTGCCGTCGGCCAGCTGATACTGTATGGTCAGCGTGCCGGTGGACGGCTCTTTTTCATACAGGAAGGTAACGGGATTGGGCGATACATTGCCGGAAGAATCCACCGTGACCTCCACCTGTGTGGCTGAGACGTCGGACAGATAGTAGCCCGCCGGTACCAACTGGGTATCGGGCTCCACGGTATAGGTGCCCACCGCCAGGATAAGCGCCTGATCGGATACGATCTCGGAGCCGTCGGGCAAGTGATAGCGCACGGTCAGCGTGCCGCGCACGGGAATGGCGCTTTCGTCCACATCCAGCAGGCTGTACCACACATAGCAGTCGGTGCCGTCATAGCTGACGTACGCCCACAGCGTGCCGTCGCGGGTAAACGTTCCGTACACCCATACGGGGGTGCCCAGCGTGACCTGGTAGAGGATGTTGGTAATGGAAGCGGAGGTGGGCGTGGAGCGCAGGCGTACGCCGGTATCGTTGGTTATGCCGGCGATGCCGATCATCGTGTAATCGTCATAATTGCCGGAAATATCGGTGTGCTCGTCAGCGGGGGTTTCGGTTGCCTCGGCAACGTAGAGGAACGTGATCGGGTTGGGCGACACAAGGCCGCTGCTGTCCACGGTCACGGTAAACTGCGTTTGCGAGTTGGTGGCCGCCTGATACCCGTCGGGGATATGCGACGCGTCCGGCGTTACGTTATAGGTACCGGCGTCCAGATCCAAAATCTGATTGTCGGCGATCTTGGTGCCGTCGGCCAGCTGGTATTGCACGGTCAGCTTGCCGGTATCTGCGGTTTCGGTTTGTGCTTCATAGATAAAGGTGATGGGATTGGGCGATACGCTGCCATCGGCGTCCACGGTAACCTCCACCTGCGTGGGGGAGGTGGCGGTCAGCACGTAGCCCGAAGGCACCGCGGAGGCGTCCGGCATCACGGTGGAGGTGCCCTGGGAAAGATTAACGGTTTGGCTGTCGGCAATGTCGGCGCCGCCGGCCAGCTGGTACTGCACGGTCAGCGAGCCCGTGGCGGTTTCATCCGCCACCAGATCCAGCAGGCTGTACCATACGTAGCAGTCGGTGTCCGCATAATGCACATACGCCCACTGCGTGCCGTCCAGCGTAAAGGTGCCGTACACCCACACCGTTGTGCCCTGCGTTACCTGATAGATAACGGTGTCCAGCGTCGCGGTGCTCGGCTCGGAGCGCAGGCGCACGCCGGTGTCGTTGGTCACGGCGTCGGCGCCGACGGCGGTGTAATCGGCATAGGCGGCGGTGGGATCGGATTGGGCTAAGGTAAAGGTAATCGTATCGGGCGAGACATTGCCGTTTGCGTCGACGACGACGGTAAACTGCGCGTCGGTGCCCGCGGCAATGCTGTAGCCGGTGGGAACATAGTTTACGTCCGGTGTGATGTTGTAGGTGCTGCCCGCCTCCAGCGTAAGGGTCTGCGCGGAGGAAAGCGCCGTATTGCCGGTCACCTGATATTGCACGTTCAGCGTGCCGGTCACGGGCTCGTCACCCACCAGATCCAGATAGCTGCGCACTACGTAGCAATCCATGTCGCCGTAGAGGATGTAAGCCCAGGTGTTGCCGTCCGCGGTAAAGGTGCCGTTAATCCATACCTGCGTGCCCTTTGCCGCTGCGGCAACGGCGATATCGGCGGCGGTGTCCGGCGCGGTGCGGAAGTTGACGGCGTCGGTATTGGTTACGGCGTTTGCGCCAACGACGGTGTAATCGGCATAGGTGGTGGGATCGGTTATCACCGCAGTGTCGGCGGCATAGATAAAGGTGACCGTATCGGGCGAAACCACGCCGCTGTCGTCCACGGTGACGGTGAAGTGGGTATCGGCGCCCTCGGCAGGGCTGTAGCCTGAGGGAATGTGGTTGGCATCCGGACTGACGGAGTAGGCTCCGGCGTCCAGCGTTACGGTCTGGTCGGTGGCGATCTGCGTGCCGTCGGCGGTAGCATAGCGCACGGTGAGCGTGCCGCTTTCCGGCTCGGTGCTTACCGCATCCAGCAGGCTGTACCACACAAAGCAGTCGGTGCTTTCGTAGCTGACGTACGCCCACTGCGTGCCGTCCAGCGGGAACGTGCCGTACACCCACACCGTGGTGCCCTGCGTAACCTGATATACGATGTTGTCCAGCGTCGCGGTGCTCGGCTCGGAGCGCAGGCGCACGCCGGTGTCGTTGGTGACAGCGTTTGCGCCCACGGCGGTATAGCCGGCATAGGCGGTGGGATCGGTTATCGCGGCCTCGGCGGCATAGGTAAAGGTAATCGTGGCGGGCGATACGTTGCCGGATTCGTCCACGGTCACGGTGTACTGCGCCGGACTGCCGTCCGCCAGGGCATAGCCGGCGGGGATGAGCACCGTGTCCGGCGTAAGCACATGGCTGCCGGCGTCCAGCGAAACGGTCTGGTCGGACGCGATTTCGTCACCGTTGGCCAGATGGTACTGTATGGTCAGCGTGCCGCTTACGGGCTCCTGCTGCTGGGTAACCAGATCGATCAGGCTGTTCCACACATAGCAGTCGGTATTTGCGTAATTGATGGACGCCCACTCGCGGTCGCCGGTAACAAAGGTGCCGTATACCCATACCTGCGTGCCCTGCGCCACGGAGGCAAACGCGATGTTGGCCGTCCCGGTCGAATCCGGCGAGGTGCGGAAATTGACGTCGGCTTTATTGGTCTTGGCAAAGCTTTCCACGGGGGTCAGCGTGTAATTGTCAGTCTGCGTTACCGCAAGGGTGAACGAGATGGTCGAAGGCGATACGTTGCCTGATTCGTCCACGGTTACGGTGTATTCGTCGGGCGTGCCTTCGGTGAGCGCGTAGCCCGCGGGGATGGTGGATTCTTCAATGCCGATCACGCTGGTGCCCACGCCCAGGGTTACGGTCTGCGGGGTGGCGATCTGCGTGCCGCTTGCGTCCACATACAGGATGGTCAGTGTGCCGGTTATTACCTGCTGGGTGACCTTTTCATACACAAAGGTTACCGACAGCGGCGATACCGCGCCCGTGGCGTCCACCGTAACGGTGTACTCCGACGGCGAGGTGGCCGACAGCGTATAGTCGGAAGGGATCGACGCCGTGGGCACAACCACATGCTGGCCCTGCGACAGCGTTTGGATTTCGGACGGCACAATCTGCGTGCCGGAGGTATCGGTATAATAGACGATCAGGTCGCCCTGCGCGGGCGTTGTCTGCTCGGCCTTGTAGACGAACGTGACAAACGTCGGGATAACGCCGCCGATGGAATCCACCGTAACGGATACCTCCGAAGGGGAGGAATCCGACAGCACATAGCCCGAGGGGATGCGCGTGGTGTTGGGCGTAACGATGTGCGTGCCCGTGGCGTACTCCAGCGTTTCCGAAGATATCAGCTCCGCGCCGTTTTCGTCGGTGTAGTTAACGGTGACATAGCCGGTGGTGATCGCGGGCTCATACACAAAGGTAATAGCCTCGGGCGATGCGTTGCCCAGCGTGTCCACTGTTACTTCCACACTTGCGGGATTATCGGCGGACAGCGTGTACCCCGCCTCCAGATCGGACGGCTCGGGGCTGACGGTATAGGTGCCGGGATCCAGCGTCTTTGTCTGCGCCGAGGCAACCTCGTTGCCGGCGGCGTCTTTATAGTACACATGCACCGTACCCTGCATGATCTGCGCCTCAAAGTAGAAGGTAATCCATTCAGGGCTGGCCTGCCCCTGATCGTTCACGGTCACGGCGGCGCTTGCGTTGCTGATGAGCGCGTAGTTGGCCGGCACCAGATCGGTATTGACGGTGACAATGTTCTCCTGGTCGTAATACGCGGTGACCAGCTCGGAGTATAAAATGTTGCCGTTGTCCTCGGAATCGACATAGTACACGGGCACCTGCACGGGCGCTACGGCCGGCGGCATCTCCTCCGCGGACAGGTACAGGTAGTAGCTGTCCACCATCTGATCGTTCTCATAGGCGGTGATCAGCGTGTAAATTCCGTCATAATTCGTTGTGTTGATATCCTTTTCCAGTATGGCGCCGGTTTGGGGCTCAAAGGTATACATCGTGGTTTCACTGGCGATGATCGTCAGCGTGACAGGATAGGAAAACGCTTCCTGGGGCAGCGTAGCCCAATAGGCCTTGCCCAGCGGGCACAGCCCGGGCGTGGCTTCCGCCGTCAGGGGATCGCCGCCCTCCTGCGTATAGTAGGTAATGCTGACGGCCGGCATGGCCTGCAGCTCATCGTCGGTAAGCTCCGTGGCAAACGCCGGCTGCACCGCCATGAGGAAAATTGCGACCAAAAGCCAAAACGCTTTGTGCAGAAGCGGAGATTTCCGTATCATCATATAGGAGTTCCTCCTTTTGAAAAGGTCAGCATTAGATTCTGGGCCATACTATAGATTGTAATGCTTTTGTAATAGTTTGTCAATAATATTAACAGGTTGACGCGCGCCGTGCGGGCGGGATTGTAACAGGTTGGCAAAGGGTTATTTCGGATCGGTGTAGAATAGTTGGGTATGCTGAAAGGGAGTGCACACATGGCGGAGTACGAGGACATCAGGGAGCAGTTTTTACGGGAGACGCCGCGGTTTGAGGGCCGGCTGATCACGGTGTGCGAGCGGATGGTACGCCTGCCAAACGGCAGGGAAGCGCAGCGCGAGATTGTATACCACAAGGGCGCGGCGGCCATCGTGCCGGTGGACGCCCAGGGCATGGTGACGCTGGTAAGGCAGTACCGCACGGCCCTGGAAACGGAAATGCTGGAAATCCCCGCCGGCAAGCTGGACACCGCGGCCGAGGATCCGCTGGTGTGCGCGCACCGCGAGCTGCAGGAAGAAACGGGCCTCAGTGCCGAGCATATGGAGCTGCTGACCCCCATGTATCCCACCCCCGGCTACGATACCGAGGTTGTCGCCATTTATCTGGCAACCGGCCTCAGCCAGCACGAAACCCATCCCGATGACGACGAGTTTCTGCGCATCGAGCGCATGCCGCTTACCCAGGCTGTGGACCGCGTTATGCACGGCGAGCTGGGCGACGCCAAAACGGCGATCGGCCTGCTGATGGCCGCCCGCAAGCTCTGTCTATAGGACGAATCAAGGAGCGGGAGGATTCCCACAGTGTTGCAAACTTCGATTGTAGACCTTTGGTAAATGAGGAATTAGGAATGAAGAATTAGGAATGGCGGTGCGGTTGCCAAGGCAACCGGATGATTTCATTCTGTATTCCGATGTTGGGTAAACACCAAGAACCATGGCGCAGATAAGCCGCTATGTGAAATATGAAAGATTGCGAAGCAATCTCTCCACAATTCCTCATTAACCCCGCCGCAATGTACCGCATTGCAGACCACCAACATCCTTTTCAAAGGAGCAACTGTCCGATGCAATTTGATCCGCTGTTTGAACACAAGGCGATCCTTACCCCGCGGCTGGTGCTGCGGCCCGCGCAGATGAAGGACGCACAGGATCTGTACGACTATTCCAAGGACCCCGAGGTGGCCCGCTTTGTGCTGTGGGACGCGCACCGTTCCATCCGTGAAACGCGCTCGGTGCTGCGGCATATGATCCGCGATTACCACTATGCGCCGCCGTTTACCTACGTGATCGAGCTCAAGGAGGAAAACCGCGTGATCGGCACGATCGGGCTGATGAACGTCAACCGTCTGCACCGTTCCGCCGAGGTCGGCTACAGCCTCAGCCGCGCATACTGGAACCGCGGCATTATGTCCGAAGCGCTCAAGGGCATGCTCGGGTTTTGCTTTGATACGATGGAGTTCAACCGCATCGAAGCCCAGCATGAGGTGGAAAATCCCGCCAGCGGCGCGGTGATGCGCCACGCGGGCATGCGCCACGAGGGCACGCTGCGCAAGCGGATCTACAACAAGGGCCGGTTTCGGGATGTGGAGCTGTACGCCATCCTGAAGGAGGAGTTTCATGCGCGCGTATAAAATCGGGAAGCGAATACTGGCCGTGCTGCTGGCCTGCCTGCTGCCGGCAATGCTTTGTGGCTGCGGCAATGAATACGCCAACTATGAAGAGGCGCTGGATCTGTTCGGCGACGGCAACTACGCCGATGCGGCCGAGGCGTTTGGCAAGCTCGGGGATTACCTGCAGGCGGAAACCTATGCCGCCTATGCGCAGGGGCTGACCTATTACGAGCAGGGCAACTATGTCGCGGCGGAGCCGTATTTTGAGCAGACGCAGGATTTTATGTACGGCGAGGAGCGCTACCGCGTGTGCCACGCCTATGCGCTGGAGCAGGAGGAGCAGTTTGCGGAGGCGGCCTCGTGGTATGATGCGCTGGGCGATTTTGAGGATGCGTCCCAGCGTGCCGCGTACTGCCGCGCGCGCGCCGCGGTGGAGGACGAGGATTACGAAACCGCGATCATCAATTACAATGACGCCGGCGATTATTCCGACGCCGCCTCGCGGCTGGACGCCCTGAATTTTGAAATTTACGATCACGCCATGACACTGATGGATGAAAAAAGTTACGAGCAGGCGTTTACGCTGTTTATGCTGCTGGGCACGAATTACGATGCGGACGAGCAGGCCCGCGTATGCAAGAATTATTTTCAGGATGAATCCTATTCCCAGGCCGAGACCCTGATGGACGCGGGCGACCTGCAGGGTGCGTACGACATCTTTTCCGCCCTTTCCGGTTACCGCGACGCCGAGGCCCGCGCCGAAGACCTGGCCGGACAGCTGGGGATCGATACGGCGGTGGAGGACTAGCGGACGCTGTGAGGGCAGGGGGGTATGACAAGGAATTATGGGGAATGAGAGATAATGGGGAATGAGGAATGAGGAATGGCGGTGCGGTTGCCAAGGCAACCGACTGATTCCGCAATAACAGCCTTGCCGCAAAAAAAGCACCAGGTTTGTTGGTGCTTTTTTGCTGCTCTATTAGTTCAAAGGATTGCGGAGCAATCCGCCCACTCGGTTTTATAATCGTCTCACTCCCTACCGGTCGTGATACTCCTTAAAACCTCCCATCTCCGGTTCGTTTTCAGCTTCGCTGAAGTGCCCACTGGGCACACTCTCATCTTCGATGCCCATTCCTCATTCCTAATTCCTCATTCGTAAAAAACGGTTGCCTATTTCCCGGCCGCCAGTGTGCGGGGTTTGCCTAAAAACACGCTGGCTACGGTGCCGGGGCCGCAGTGCGCGCCGATAACGGGGCCGACGAAAACGATGTTGATCGTGCCGATGTCCGGCACGCGCTCACGGATCAGGGCCGCCAGGCGCTTGGCATCCTCTTCGGCGTCGGCGTGCATGATAATCAGCCCCTGATTGGCGGGATCCTCGATGTTTTCGGCGGTTTTATCCGCCAGATAGCGCAGCGCGGACTTGCGGCCGCGGATCTTGTTTTCCGCCGTCATAGAGCCGTCGGTGCACATGGTCAGCACAGGTTTCAGGTCCAGCATTGTGCCCATGGTGGCCGCCATGGCGCTGATGCGCCCGCCGCGCTTGAGGTAGATCAAATCATCCACGGTAAACCAGGCGTGCGCGCGCAGGCGGTTGTCCTCCACCCACTGGGCGACCTCTTCCATGGACTTGCCTTCGGCGTACAGGGCATAGGCCTTTTCCACCAGCAGCGACATCGGGCGGGAGATGGTCAGCGTGTCCACGATGACGATTTTACGGTCGGGATATTTTTGCAGCAATTCTTCCTTTGCCTTGTTGGCGTTGACCAGCGTGGCCGACATCTTGGAGGAAAACGCGATGAAGAGAATATCCTTGCCGGCTTTCAGCTGCGGCTCAAAATATTCCAGATACGCCGAGATCGGCAGCAGCGAGGTTTTGGGCGCCACGCCGCCGCGCATGCGCTCAAAATATTCCTTTTGCTTGCCGCCGCGGCCCAGGTCGTCGGGGTATTCCACACCGTCGATCACATAGGGCATGTAGATCATGTGCACATCGTTTGCATCGACAAACTGATACGGAAGATCGGAATCGGAATCGGTAAAAAAGACATATGAATTCATAGAAGCCTCCTTGAGTAGAATGAGACCAAATTAGTAATCATATTGTACATGGAATGCCGTGTTTTTGCAATCGGGCAGGACGCTTACTCCGCCTGCACCAGATCGCATACGCCGTCGAGTATATATTTGGGCCGATAGGCAAACTTTCGCATCTCGTGCTCGTTGGTTACGCCGCTTAGCACCAGCACCGTGTCGATGCCGGATTCCGTGCCCGCGACGACGTCGGTATCCATGCGGTCGCCGATAATCACGGCTTCGTCGGCATTCACGCCCAGCCGGCGCAGGCCGTGGCGCATCATCAGCGGATTGGGCTTGCCCAGATAATAGGCGTTGCGGCCTGTGGACAGCTCGATGGGCGCCATCAGCGCCTTGCACGCGGGCGCGATCTGCCCGCCCTCTACGGGGCCGGTCAGGTCGGGATTGGTGCCGATCAGCTTGGCACCGGCACGCACCAGCTTGACGGCGTGCTCAATACGGTCGTAGGTGTAGGAGCGGGTTTCGCCCAGCACCACGTAATCGGGATTGATCTCGTTCATGGTGAAGCCCGCCTCGTACAGCGCGCCCACCAGCCCCGGTTCGCCGATCACGTACACGCTGCCGCCGGGGCACTGGTGCTTTAAAAACGCGGCGGTGGAAAGGGCGCTGGTGTAAAAATGATCCTCCGGCACATCCAGCCCCAGCCGCGCCAGTTTTTGCTGCAGTTCGCGCGGGGCACGCTCGGAAGAGTTGGTAAGGAACAAAAACGACTTGTTTTCTTTTTTCAGCCAGTCCACGAACTCGGGTACGCCGGGCAGCAACAGGTTGCCGTGATAGATCACACCGTCCATGTCACAGATAAAACCTTTTTTGTTGCGGATTGCATCCAGTTCCTGTTTGGTGATTGCCACGCCTGTGTCCTCCATGCCTGCTCAGCAGGTTATTTTTTACTTGGGGGATGGCGCCCGGGTGGGCGCTGCGGTCAGTCGTAATCGATGCCGGGGTACAGGCACGCCGTGCGCACGAATGTTGCCTGGCAGCTCTGCGCCAGCGCGGACTGCGCCACGTTGCGGCGGATGGCATCGGCCAGGAAGGTGTTTACGCCCTGCTCTTTCAGCGCGGTCATCGCCGCCGCGATCAGGGTTTTGGCCAGCCCCAGCTTGCGGTAGTTCTGTGATACATACAGCCCAACGATCTGCGCCGTGTCGCCCTGCCCCGTCATGGCAATCTCGCCCACGATCTCGCGCCCGCGCGCGATATACATCGCGATAAAGTGCGGCATGGCCATGTATTGCCTAAGAATCGGCTGGGTAAGCAGGTCCAGGCGGTACATGTTCATGCGCATCAAAAACGAAGCCTGCTCCATCGAGGTTTGCAGCGGGATATAGCCCATGTCATACCCCAGCGGGGCCGAGGGCTTGGCCGGCGGCATGGCGATCTTGATGATGTCCAGCGCGTCGTTGGCTTCAAAGCCGGAATCCATGTACAGCGACAGCATCGGCGCGTCGTCCATGCCTACCTGCGCAAACACGCGCGCCTTCAGGTACGGGGTCTGCTGGTGCAGCTGGATGGCGCGGGCCAGCAGCGCGCCCAGCAGCATTTCGCGCCCGGGGCCGCGTGTGGAGATGGATAAAAATATATTAATCGGCCGCTCGGGAAACAGGTATGGATGATGCGTGCGCACCAGATGCCCCTGCCCGATCACCGTGCTGGTGTCGTCGGCAAGCAAAAAAACATTTTCCGGCGGGAAGCCATTGTTGGTCTGCGCCGGATGAAAAACATGCATCGTGATAGATCGTCCTTTCCATGGGTACGGTTTAGGCGGAAAATCCGCGCGGCGTATGCGCACCGGTCGGCGGCAATAGCCTAGTATATTGTACTCGGAATGTGCTTTGAATGCAACACGGCCGCGGAATGTGCTATAATGAAGAAACGAAAACGGGGGAGGGGAATACGGCATGAAACGAATAATGCTGGCGCTGCTGCTGGTTTTTGCCCTGCTGCTGAGCGGCTGCACGCAAGTCAACCAGACCAACAGCTTTGTCGATATGCCCACGGCCGAAACCGTGGAGCAGACGGAAGTTCCGGCCGCGCCGGATATGACACAGCCACCGACCATGGCGCCCAACATCGTGCCTGCCACCATAACGGACGTACCGCAGACCACAACCATGCCAATGCCCACGGACCAGCTGGATATTTCGCCCGAGGCGACCCCGGAGGAAACCCCGGCGCCCAACGGCCTGAACGGCTGACAGAAAACGGAGAACAGCAATGAAGGTATTGATGATCAACGGCAGCCCCCATCCCCACGGCACCACGCGGCGCGCGCTGGACGAAATTGCCCAAGCGCTGGGGCAGGAGCAGATCGAAACGGAAATCCTGACCGTCGGCCAGCAGACTATCCACGGCTGCATCGGCTGCGGCCGGTGCGCGGCCAGCTCGCACTGCGCGGCGTTTGACGACGCGGTTAACGACGCGATCGACAAAATGGCGATGGCCGACGGGCTGGTGATCGCCTCGCCCGTGTATTTTGCCTCGCCCAACGGCACGTTGCTGTCGTTTCTGGACCGGATGTTCTACGCCGGCGGGCTGGTGTTTGCGGGCAAGCCCGCGGCCTGCGTTGCCGCCGCGCGCCGCGCCGGCACCACGGTTACGCTTGATGCGCTGCTCAAGTACCCGCTCATCAAGGGCATGCCGATCGTCTCGTCCACTTACTGGCCCATGCTGCACGGCGCAAACGCCGCCGATGCCGAGCACGACGAAGAGGGCCTGCAGGTGATGCGCAACCTCGCCCATAACATGGCATGGATGCTCCGCTGCATCGCGCTGGGCCGCGAAAACGGCATAAATTATCCCGCGCCCGAGATGCCCAGGGCGAAGACGAACTTCATTTGAATGAGAAATGGGCACCGGAGGAAAGCGTACGTCCAGTGAATACAACGGCATAGCTGTGAGCGACCAGAGCATGGTGATCGGAAGGGAACCGTGCGACAGTAAAACGAGCGGGCACATGACGGTACGGCTGCCAAGGCAACCGGATAATTTTACTTTTTCAATAACGCCTTTGCGCTGCAAGCAGGGGCGTTTTGCTTTTCGGATAGCTGCTTTTTACCTGTTATGCCGTTGCATGCCGGATACGGTTAATAGGACGGATTATATAATATAGCGGACATAACAGTCATATAATAGCGGATAAAACAGTTATAAATTAGCGGGTTATATTGTTGCAAATTAGCGGATCGTATGCTATCCTAATGATGGAAGGGCAGGCGATACGTGTGGAATACCAAAAAAGATTTGCGGATAAAGTCTTGGCAAATCGGCTGCAAAGTGCAGGCGCTGTTTTAATAGAAGGCACAAAAGGCTGTGGCAAAACGGAAACGGCGATACAAATTGCAAACAGCATTGTGCATTTCGATGCTGATGCGCAGGTAAAAATCCGCATGGAGATTGATCCTGCCGGCGTGCTTGCCGGCGATACGCCCCGCTTGCTTGACGAGTGGCAGGAATATCCTGAAATTTGGAATTACGTGCGCCGTGCAGTCAACGAGCGCAAGCAAAAAGGACAATTTATCCTAACAGGTTCGGCCACGCCTGACGATAGAACAAAGCGGCATTCTGGCGCAGGTAGATTTTCAGTAATGAAAATGCGGCCTATGTCGTTTTTTGAAAAAGGCTGGTCCACGGGGGAGGTTAGCCTGGCGGCTTTGCTGCAAGGCAAAGTGCCGCATGCGGAGAGCGTCGCATTCGATCTTGGGGAGCTGGCTGAAAAAATAACCCTTGGAGGCTGGCCCGGCCTGATCGGCGCAAAAGCGTCGGAGGGCCTGCGGTTTGCTATGGATTATATATCGCTGATTGCCGAGGTTGATCTTTCCAGGGTGACCGATAAACGGCGTGATCCCTATAAAGTGATGCGATTAATACAGTCTGTCGCGCGAAATATTTCCACAGAAGCAACACTGACCACGCTTGCAAAGGATACCGGGGGCAGCGACGGTCAACTGGACGATGAAACAGTGGCGGAGTATCTTGCAGCGCTGGAACAACTAATGACAGTGGAAAACCTTCCGGCATGGAGCACGCATATCCGCAGTGCGGATACGCTTCGCAAGTCTCCGAAACGGCATTTTGCAGATCCCTCTCTGGCGGTCGGAGCACTGGGATTATCGATTGATAAATTGATGGCCGACTTGCATTATTTTGGCTTTTTGTTTGAGTCGCTTGCCATTCGGGACTTAAAAATCTATGCGGAAGCAAACGATGGCAAGGTGTTCCATTACCGTGATTCGCGCGGATTGGAAATTGATGCTGTGATAGAATACGCCGACGGAACCTGGGGCGCGTTTGAAATCAAACTCGGAATGGCAGCAGCGGATGCCGCCGCAGAAAACCTTTTGAAACTTGCGGCAAAAATCGATACAGATAAGGGAAAAGCGCCGTCGTCGCTTACGGTGATTACAGCAAACGGATTTGCCTACCGCAGACCAGACGGTGTGAATGTTGTTCCGCTGTCTGCGCTGACGGCATAAGGGCAGCGAAACAAAGAAAGAAAAAAAGGTAGGATTGCCCGCATCAATTATCTCGGGATGCTTCGGGCTGGCCGTAAGCAACGCGAGCAAGTCCGAAGCGCAACCGCGTGAAAGCGGCAAAGCCGCTTTCACGAAAGGCCGTCAGGCCGTATATATTTGCGACCGCCACCCCGTGATGTCGTCACATCACACGGTGGCGGTCTTAATTTTTATGTATTTGAAAAGGAATAAAATCCTTTTAGGCGGTTTCAGCGGTACCCAGCAAACGGTACGCGGAGGGATGGCGGGCAAACGGTCAAGCGGGTCGGGGGATTACAGGCGGGTCAGGCGGTTTTCAGCCGGTAGCCGCAGCGGTATACGGTTTCAATGCGGTTCATGCCCAGCTTGCGGCGCAGGCGCTGCACATGCACGTCCACGGTGCGGGTTTCGCCCATGCTCTGGTAGCCCCAAGCCTTGCGCAGCAGATGCTCGCGGCTTACGGGCAGATCGGGATTTTCCATCAGGGTAACCAGCAGCGCCAGCTCCTGTGCGGTCAGCTCCACACGCTCCTTGCCAAGCATTGCCACGCGGGCTTCTTCATCCACCGTCAGCGGAGACAGCGGCTGGTTGTGGGCCAACAGGCTTTCCACGGCCTGCTCCGCAGACTTGGGCGAGAATGGCAACACCAGCACGTCCGATCGGCCGCGGTACAGTGCCCGCAGATGGGACACGGTTTCCTGTTCCGCCGTTAAAAACAGCACGGGATAATCCAGCCCCTGTATTTTGTGGAACAGCGTCCGGCATTCCGGCCACTTCAGCCGCGCGTCCATCACCACCAGCGTATCCTTGCGCTGCGGTGCGGGCACGCCGTCAGAGAGCTTCTGGCGCAGTACCTCGTGGCCATTCTTTGTCAAAATCCGATATAGTTTATCCGTTACATTTTTGTCTTTGCCATAGATGAGTATTTTCGCCATTGATATCACCTCACACATAGTATGACGGATGAAAGTGGCGAAGCATTGCCTAAAATGTAAACGAATTGTGTACAACTTGTAAATAAACGCCTGGGCAAACGCCGGGTAAACCGCGCGCAGGATGGCGATTTGTGTATAGCAAAGAGATGAGATCGGTATAATACCGCACCGCATTGCACCCTGTTTGCCCCTATACTCATACCATCAAGGCGTGTGAGGAGGGGTGCGATGCCCGCAGGCAGGAAGAAACCGAAAACCAGCGCGCATATCGCGGGGGAGGACGAGGTGCTGGAGTGCCTGACCTCCGTGCTGCGCGGATCGGACGACGAGGACGAGCGCATTACCCCGCGCGACAAGCTGCGTGCCGCCGAGCTGCTGGCCAAGCGCTACGGCGCGCTGGACGGCGCGGCGCCGACCGTGGAAATTCCGCGCATCATCGACGATATTCCGACAGGGGACGATAGAAAATGACCGATATCCGGCTGTCCACGCTGATCGCGCCGACCTACTTCTCCCTCTGGCGCGCCGCGAAGGAAGGCCGGTGCGACGAGCTATGGCTGTACGGCGGGCGCGGATCGGGCAAATCGAGCTTTGTGTCCGTGTACATCATCTGCGGATTGATGGACGAGCCCGAGGCCAACGCCATCGTGTACCGCAAGGTGGCGGAGACGCTGCGGGAATCGGTGTACGCGCAGCTCAAGTGGGCAATTGACCTGCTGGGCGTCGCGGACTGGTTCCGCATGCGGCTTTCGCCGCTGGAGATCGAGTACATCCCCACGGGACAGCGGATACTGTTCCGCGGGTCGGACCGGCCGGAAAAATCCAAGGGCGTCAAGCTGCAAAAGGGGTACTTCAAGTTCCTCTGGTTTGAAGAGCTCACGGAGTTTGCGGGCATGCAGGATATCCGCACCATCAAGGCATCCATCCTGCGCGGCACGGAAAACAGGACGATTACCTTTTACAGTTACAATCCGCCGAAGTCCCAAAACAGCTGGGTGAACGAAGAGGCCCGAAGCGCTAAAAAGGGGCGGATAGCCCATCACAGCGATTACCGCGACATCCCCGCCGCATGGCTCGGGGATGCTTTTTTGCGGGAGGCCGAGGCACTGCGGCAGACAAACGAGCGGCAGTACCGGCACATGTACCTGGGCGAGGTCACCGGCACGGGCGCGCAGGTGTTTGACAATCTTGCCCTGCGGCCCATCCGGCCTAAGGAATGGCAGGGTCTGCGCACCTACAGCGGGTTGGATTTCGGCTTTGCGTCCGATCCGGACGCGTTTGTGCGCTGCGCTTACGACGGCCGGCGGCGCGTGCTTTATATCATCGACGAGTACGTGTCGCTGCGCTTGCTTGCCGATGCGCTGGCCAAGGCCGTCAAAGCCCGCGCCCACGACGATGTGATCACCTGCGACAGCGCCGAACCGCGCTCTATTGCGGAGCTGCGCAGCCGCGGTGTGCGCGTGATCGCCGCCAAAAAGGGGCCCGACAGCGTGGCCCACGGCATGAAATGGCTGCAAAGCCGCGTGCGGATCGTGATCGATCCCAAGCGTGCGCCGCATGCCGCCAACGAGTTTTCCGCCTACGAATACGAGCGCGACAGGGCCGGCGACCCCATCCCCAGCTATCCCGACCGCAACAACCACCTGATCGACGCCGCACGCTACGCGCTGGAGAGCGTGAGTGCGGGCGTGCGGGCGATTGTACCCAGGTAGGGTGAAGCGTAATTCCTCATTTACGCTACGCATTTCCAACGGAAAGAAGGGCCACAACATGATAACCATCGACCGAACCTTGCTGCTGCCGGACGGTATGCCGCCGGCTGACCTGCTGCTGGCGCTGCTTAGCGAACACCGCCGGCAGCGCGAGACACGGCTGGATCTTCTGAAACGGTATTACGACGGCGACCACGCGATATTGAGCCGCGCGCGGTTGTCCGGCCTGCCCAACAACCGGCTGGCGCATGCCCTGCCCGCGTATATCACCGCGATTTCGGCGGGGTATCTGGTCGGTTCGCCCGTGCAGTACAGCCTGCCGGATCATCCGGCGGCATTTGATCAGCTGCTGCAGGCGCTGCGCCGCAGCGATACGCAGAGTATCGACGCCGAGCTGGCGGTGGATGCCGCGGTATACGGCAAGGCGGTGGAAATCTGCTACGCCGACGAGCAGGCTAAGCCATGCGTGGCGCAGGTCGATCCGCGCCGCGCCTTTGTGGTGTATGACGACACGGTGGAGCACCGTCCGCTGCTGGGAATCACGGTGAACGATGTGCTGGATAAGCGCCTGAAAAAGTGCCGCGAGCGCATCACCGTATGCACCGACGCGCTGATCGTGCACATGGAGCGCCGCGCCAACGAGACGCCGGTGGAAACAGCGCGTACCGCGCACTACTTCGGCGGCGTGCCGATGACCGAGTACTGGAACAATGCCTCCGAGTGCGGCGATTTCGAGGCCGTGCTGTCGCTGATCGACGCGTACGACACCTTGCAGTCCGACCGTGTCAACGACAAGCAGCAGTTCACCGACGCCATTATGGTCTTGAAGGGCGTGGGCGCGCTGGGCGCGGAGGACACCGAGACCGATTTCCTCGCTGAGGATGACCCCGCCGCCGCGGCCATGGAGGCAAGCAGGCGGCTGCGCCACACGCGCACGCTGTTTCTGCCCGGCGACGGCGCGGACGCGGAGTTTATCACCAAGCCCGATTCCGAAAGCGGCAGCGAGCTGCTGCGCAAAAGCCTGGCCGGGGATATCCACAAGCTGAGCTTCGTGCCCGACCTGACCGATGTCAACTTTGCGGGCGATCTCTCCGGCGTGGCGATGCGCTTTAAGCTGCTGGGTTTCGAGCAGCACACCAAGATCAAGGAGCGCTGGTTCCGCGAGGCGCTGCGCACACGCCTGCGCCGCATGGCGCATTTCCTGCGCGTGCAGGGCGCGGCGGAATTCGACGTCGATCAAATCCAGATTACCTTCAAGCGCTCCCTGCCCGTGAATGATCTGGAGATCGCCAAAACCGTGCAGGCCTATCAAGGCATCGTGCCGGATGAAATCCTATTGTCGCAAGTGCCGTTTGTGGAGAACGCCAAGGACACCGCGGCGATGCGAAGCGAACGGGGTTAATTCCACATTCATCCAACAACCGCCAAAAACCAGCCTGTATCAAGCATCCGTTGGCCTATCGCCAGGATGCTTCTTACATAATACCCGCTTGCGGGAGTTCAGCCGACGGGCGTAAAACGGGAGGATAACCATGAGCACAGATTTGGAAAAAATCAAGGAACAGGAAACCGTGAACGACGCACAGACCGATACGGCGGAAAAGGCTTTCACGCAGGACGATATCAACCGCATCGTGAGCCAGACCATTGCCTCCGAGCGCAAGAAGGCCGAGGCCGCCGTTGCCCAGGCGCGGCAGGAAGCTGAGGCCCTGGCGCAGATGACCGCCGAGCAGCGCGCCCAGCACCAGATGGCCGAGCGGGAAACCGCGCTGGCCGCGCGTGAGGATGCGCTCAAGCAGCGCGAAATCCACGCCGAGACCGTGCAGCTGCTCCAGCAAAAGGGCCTGCCCGCCGACCTGGCCGACGCGCTTTCGTATGCCGACAGGGATAGCATGCAGTCCGCCGTGGACCAGCTGGAGCAGGCGTTTCGCACCGCGCTGCAGCAGGGCATCGAGGAACGCATGAAGGGCATGACGCCCGCCGCCGCAACGGGAACGACCGCAGGATTTGAGGCGAAGCTCAAAAGAGCTGTGGGCATTCAGTAGCGGAGATGGAGGCTGTGAGGACGGGGGTAATTCGTCCCAACCGTTCCAATCCACCATCCGGAAGAAACGCAACAACCACAAGAAAGGGCGTATGTAAAACATGGCAAATTCCATTACTCTTTTCAAACAGACTCTCTCCGACACGCTGGACGAAGTGTACAAGCTCGCCAGCCTTACCGCCGTGCTCGACGGCAACGACGACATGGTGCGCCAGGGCGCAAACGCGAACGAGCTGATCATCCCCAAGATGAGCGTGCAGGGCCTCGCCGATTACGACCGCGCGGGCGGCTACGTGTCCGGCGACGTCACGCTGACCAACGAGACCGTGCAGTGCAATTTCGACCGCGGCCGCATGTTTACCGTGGACTCGATGGACGATCTGGAAACCGCGGGCGTCGCCTACGGGCGGCTGGCGGGCGAGCTGATCCGCACCAAGGTGGTGCCGGAGCTGGACGCCTTCCGCTTTGCCAGATATGCCGCGACCTCCGGCATCGGCGGCATCACCGCCGGCGCGGCGTTGACTACCGGCGCCGCTGTGATTACCGCGCTGCGCAACGCCGTAACGGCGCTGGATGAAAGCGAAGTGCCCTACGAGGACCGCTATCTCTTTATTACGCCCACGCTGGACGGGCTGATCGCAGACCTCGATACCACCAAGAGCCGGCAGGTGATGGACCGCTTCCAGGGCAAGGTGCTGGTGCCGCAGACGCGCTTTTACACCGCCATCAGCCAGCTGGACGGCACCACCTCCGGCGAGGAAGCCGGCGGCTACCTGAAGGCCGACACGGGCAAGAACATCAATTTCATGGTCATCCACCGCGACGCCGTGATCCAGTTCTCCAAGCACGTTGCGCCCAAGATCATCCTGCCCGACGTCAACCAGTCCACCGACGGCTACAAGTTCGGCTACCGCCACGTGGCCATCGCCGATGTGTACGAAAACAAGGTGGCGGGCATCTACCTGCACTACGCTACGGCGTAAGCAAACGCTGATAAAATCACCTGTACGCTGGCGAT
The DNA here is from genome assembly GCA_035399245.1 of Candidatus Limiplasma sp. GTDB lineage: Bacteria > Bacillota > Clostridia > Christensenellales > Aristaeellaceae > CAXXOK01. The sequence continues at coordinate 38,846 of DAOPIR010000002.1, read as the reverse complement.
CGTATTTCCGTCATCTTGGGTCTGCACAACCCTCGATGTAGCGCTGCTACTACTTCGGGTTGCGCAAACCCAACCTGACAAAAATCCGATTCGCCATCGCACAGGCGCTTTCATCATCATTTGCTTAATGACAAATGAAATAAAAGCAGGTTTGGGGAGAATCCCTTACCAACCCGTCTTGAAAGGAACAGGACATGGCTGAAATACTGGACAAGCTCAAGCGTAGGCTGCGGATTGAGGATACGGCGCAGGACGCGCTGCTGGAGGATTTGCTCACCGACGCGGAGGCGTTTGCGCACGGCTACACGGGGCGCGATCCGCTGCCCGACGGCGGAGAGGCGGCGATTGTGCAGCTGGCGGCGCTCAGCTTCAACCGGCTGGGGCTGGAGGGCGAAAGCGAGCATGCCGAAGGCAGCGTCACCATCCGCGTAAACGGGCTGCCCGCCATGCTCAAGGCACGGCTGGACGCCATGCGCATCGCAAAGGTGGGCTAGGCATGCGGTTGAAGGAAAGTCTTAAGCGAACCGTAACCGTCAAACCCGCCGCCGCACCGGCTGTGTATCAGGCAAACGACAGGCTGTATCGCTTTGACGACGGGCAGGCATTCGCCGTCCGCGCGGTGATTCAGCCGATAACGGAGCAATCGACCGCCGCCGTGTACGGCGAAACGCCGCAGGCACAGCTTTTGATGCTGTGCGACGGCGGCGAAGACTTAGCAGAAGGCATGGGCGTGTGCGTGGATGGAATAGAAACGATGCCGTGCGATTACCGCATTGCGGCAATGCCGCGGCGCTACACGAGCCACAAGGAATACACGCTTGCCTATATAGCTCCGGAGCTGCGCGGATGATCCGCGCGGCGGGAGCGGCGGCGGTCGCACAGCGGCTGGATGATATCGCGCAGGCGATCACCCGCAATACGACCGCCGCCATGGCAGCGGAGGCTACGGCGATGGAAGCCGAGGCCAAGCGCCGCTGCCCCGTGAAAACGGGCGCGCTGCGTGAAAGCATCCGTGCCGATACAGCGCAAACGGACGAGGAAATCACAGCCGCGATCGGAACCGATCTGGATTACGCGGCCGCTGTGGAGATGGGCACGATTGCGCGGCCGCCCAGGCCGTATCTCGCACCCGCGTTTCGCGCGCGCCGAAGCGCGCTGACCGAGCACACGAAGCAGGCCGTGCGCCGCGCGATAAGGGGTGAAACCGAATGAACGAAACAAACAAAATCGCCGAGGTGCTGGCGCAGCTATCCGGCGTCGCCGGCGTAACGCGCGGGTGGCCCAGGCAGACCGCCGCGCTTCCGTGCATTGCCGTGGGGCTGACCGAACAGAACACCGCCGATACCCGCGACGATGCCGCGTATCTGACGCAGCACGTCTACGGCATCCGCATCTTTGCCGCCACGATGGGCGGCTGCGACACGCTGGGCGAGGCCGTTATTCCCGCGATGCAGACGCTGGGCTATACCCTGTCGCGCATGCAGGAAGTTGACGGCGAAACCGCGCAGCAGAAGCTGACGTTTGAAAAACTGGATTAGAGAGGAAGAAATCTATGAGTGCAAAACGAGCCATTATCGGCTTTCGGGGCGTGGCGCTTGCGCCGATCCTGACCGATTCCCTGACCGCCTACGAAACGGGCGCCGGCGCGGCGCTGACCTATGCCGGCCAGATGAGCCGCTCCGTGAAGGAGCAAAAAACAGACATCTATTACGACGATGACCTTTACGCCCAGCTGCGCAACGTGAGCGGCGAGGATGTCGAGCTGCGCATGGCTGAGGTGCCGCTCAGCCAGCTGCAAACGCTGGGCCTGGGCGTGTATGACGAAACGACCGAGACGCTGGAAGCGAATTTCTCGGTGTCCGGCAAGTTCTTTGCCCTGCGCTGCGTGGCGGACACGGTAAGCGGCCTGCCGTTTTATTTCAATTACCGCGTGTTCGAGCTTACCGGCGTGAAGTTTGACAACTTCGCCTCCAAGCAGGCCAGCGCGTCCGTGTGCGAGGTCATCCTCTCCGGCGTGTTCAAAAAGCCGCAGCTCGCCACCCTCAAGCCCTGGGCCGTGATGCAGCTCAAGGAGGACGGCTCCAACGCCGCCGCCTGCACCGCGTTCCTGACAGCGGCGGAAAGTAAGTAAGCCGATGAACTCGATCGATGTATCGCTGCCCAAAAGCGTAACCGTGCGCGGGTGCGAAATCCGGCGGATGCCGCTGGGCAAATATCTGCAGGCTATCCGGCTGCTGGAAACCTTTCCGCGGGAAACGGCGCAAAAGCTGGTGCCGGGCGGGGATCTGGCGGACGTACTGGAGGCGCTCAAAGCGCTGGACCGCAGCCGGCTGATCGACCTCGCGCTCAAGGCGCTGGCCGTGGTGCCGGCGCAGACCGTGGCGCTGATCGCCGCACTGACCGATATCCCGCAGGACACGCTGTTAAACGATGAGGCGATCGGCGCGGACGGGCTGCTGGAGATCGCCGAGGCGTGGCTTACGGTGAACGATACGGAAAATTTTATGCGGGCGGCGGGCCGCGTGCGCCAAAGGATCAGCCGGCTCGCCGCAACCCTGAAACCTGGCTGCAAAGGCTGATCGCCGCGTGCCTGAACATCGGTATTCCCAAGCGCGCGCTGCTGGAGGACTATTACCCCGCCGAGCTGCCGCTCATCCTTCGGGCGTGGGCGGATCTGCACGGCGGCGGGCAATCCGGCCGGACAGAAACGGTAGACCCCATGACATTCTTTGGATCGGGAGGCGAGACGATTGACGGTTGAAGAGATTTCCATCCTGATTTCCGCGTCGGCGGAGCAGGCGATCGCACAGCTGGACACGGTGTCGCAGAAGGTGAGCGCGCTGGCCGGCGGCAAGCCGTTCCGCGTGGCGCTGGATACCGCGCAGGCCGAGGAAAAGCTCGCCGCGCTGCAGCGCACGGCCAACCAGCTGCTTACCGACCTCAACGGAAACCAAACCACCGCGTCGGCGCTCGCGCAGGCGCAGAACAACTACAAAAGCGCCATCAGCCAGCTGCAAACGCTGAAATCCCTCTCCCGCACCACCTACGAGCAGGAGCTGGAGTATCTGCAGGCCATTCAGGAAAACATGAAGCAATACGGCCTGCGCACGGAGGATGCGCTGGACTTGGAAGAACGCCTGCTGGACGTGCAGGCGCAGATCGCCGCGCGCGATGCCGCAAGCCTCGACACGATGCTGGACGGCGTCATCACGGCGCTGGAAAACCGCTACGAAAGCATGCGCGACGCGGAGCTGTCAGCGCTTGAGGAAAGCCGCGCGGCCTGGGAAACGTGGCAGGAGAGCAGTGCCGACGCCATCCAATCGCAGATTGACGCGCTGGACGCGCTGACCGAGGCCGAGGATCGCGCGTCCGAGGAAGAGGGCTACGTCCGCAAGATCGAAAAGCTCAAGCAGGCGCTTGCCTATGAGCAGGACGATTTCAACCGCGCGCAACTCACCGGCCAGCTGGATACTGCGCAGGAAGAGTACGAAGCGTGGCAGAGCCAGACCGCGCGCGCGGATGAAAAAGCCGCGCTGGAAGCGCAGCTCGATGCCGTGAACGAACGGACGCAGGCGGAGCTGGCCGCGCTGGACACGCAGGCTGAGGCCGTTAACGCGGCCTATGATGAGCGACTGCAGGCCGCCACGCTGGAGGCCGAGGCCGAAAAACAGCTGATGACGGGCACGCAGGACGAGCTGCTTGCCCTGATTGCCGCATACGCGCCCGATTACAACGCCGCCGGCCAAACGCTGGGCGAACAGCTGCTGCAAGGCTTTACGGACAAGGTCGGCAGCGTGGAGGGCTGGACGGATACCCTTAACGGGATGATCGCGGCCGTGCAGCAAACCCTGAACACGGCCATGCAGGAGGCGGCCGACAGCTTTTATACCGATCATGCAGCAGCGGCCGCCGGCATTACCATTACCCAGCAGAACACCTTCAACACCCCTGTCGAGTCGCCCGCCGATACCGCCTACCGCATCCGGCAGGCCAACGAGGCGCTGGCCGCGCAATTATTGGAATCCTAGGGAGGCTCTATGCAAAAATTAACCTATATCAATCGCAATAACGAGCAGGTCGTGTTCTGCGGCGCACCGTACGTGCTGTCCAAAGTTGGCGGGCTGGGGCTGCCGGAGCTGGAGATCGAGACGATTCGCGGGGCGTATCAGCAGGGGGATACGGCGGTGGGCGTACGCCGGCAGAAACGGATGCTTACCCTTACGCTGCACATCATGGCGGACACGCGCGCGGCGCTGTACCGCCGGCGTATGGAGCTTCTAAACATCCTCTCGCCGGACAAGGCGGTGCAGGGTGACGAACGCGCCGTGCTGCTTTACGAAAACGACAACGGGCGCTACATGACCTGGGCCATCCCCTGCGGCGGGCTGGACGCATCCGCCCGCGCACTGGACACGCAGCCCAACGTAAAGCTGAGCTTCCGCTGTGAGAGCCCGTACTGGTACGCGGTCAACCCGACCTCCGTCGTGTTTGAAAACACAGGCGCGGGCTTTACGTTTCCGTTTTTCTTTCCCGTCGCTTTCGGCATGCGGGACTATTGCCGGGACGCAAACAATCAAGGGCAGGTGAGCGTGCCCGTGGAGATTACCATTGTGTGCAAGGGCGAAGTTCCGCGCCTTTACAACCGAACCACGGGCAAAGAGATCGCCATGAGCGCGGCGGTGCCCGAGGGCAATACGCTGGTGCTGAATACCGATCCGGCGCGGCTGGACGTGAGGATTATCGACGCGGAGGGAACCGAAACAGCGGCGTTCGGCAAGCTGAGCCTGGACACGCCGCTGGCGGATTTCACCCTGCGCCCGGGCCTGAATGAGCTGCAATACCAGGCGGGCGGCGCCAGCGCGCAAAGCGAGATCACGGTTACATGGCGTAATGCGTATGAGGGCGTGTAGGTAATGAGGAATGGGCATCGAAGATGAGCGCGTGCCCAGTGGGTACTTCAGCGAAGCTGAAAACGAACCGGAGATGGGAGGTTTTAAGGAGTATCACGACCGATCAGGGAGTGAGACGATTATAAAACCGAGTGGGCATAGGGTGGAAAGATTGCTTCGCAATCCTTTCTTGCATGCGGTAATTAATTTGATAACAGGAGACGGATATGACGTTACAGTTCCTCAATTTTGCGTTTGAGAAGCTCGGCGAGATCGCGCAGTTTGAAAGCCTGCAGTTTACGCGCAGCTACTTTGGTACGGGCAGCTTCAGCTTGACGGTGGATCCGCGGGCGAAGGGTGCGGATGCGATCGCGCCCGGCGTGCTGGCGCTGGCGGACGCGGGCAAGGTGTTTTTGATCGAGGATGTGCAAACGCTTTCGCGCGACACGCTGGCGGTGAAGGGATGCATGCTTAAGGGCATTGCCAGGCGGCGCGTGTGCGTGCCGCCGCTTGCCGCTTCGGCGCGGGCGTATCAGGACTTCGGGTGGGATCGGTTCACGGGCAGCGCGGAAGCCGCCTATCTGCATTTTGCGGAAAACAACCTCATCCATCCGGACGCGGCAGCCCGCGCCGTCCCTAACCTCGCGGTGGCTGCTGATCAGCAGCGCGGCGAAACCCTGCCGTGGCAGGCGCGCTTTGACCGGTTGGATACCCTGTTTGCCGCTATCGGCGAGGCCACGGGTCTCGGCTGGGATATTTTGGCGGATACGGTAAACAAGCAATTTCTGTTTACCGCGTGGGAGGGCATCGATCGCACGGCGGGCGACACCCTGTGCCTGATCAGCGAGGCAAACGGCAACGCCGCCAACGTGACCTATCAGCAGAGCCTCTCCGGCAGCGCCACTACGCTGTACGTCGGCGGTGCGGGCGAGGATGAGGATCGCTTTATCCTCTGTGAAGGCGCGGCCGCGCAGGGCATCAGCCGCAGGGAAGGCTGGGCCGAGGCCGGCAGCCTTGCAGACGCCGGGCTGCTTACGCTCTATGCGCAAAATAAGCTCAGCGGCATGGGCAGCAAAACCACAGTGTCCGCCACGCTGATCGACTCGGGCGCGTGCCGCTACGGGCGCGATTACGATGTGGGCGATATCGTGCTCATGCAAGGACGCTTTGGCAGCGCATCGGTGCGCATTGCCGAGATTACGGAGACATACGAGGGCGGCGCGCGCACGCTGACCGCCAACTTCGGCGATGCGCCCGTTACGGTAGAGCGGCTGCTCACAAACCGGCAAAGCGCCGCAAGGTAAGCGGCGCAAGCCAGGCAGAGATGGGGAAGCACGAATGGGGAAGCGCGAGTAAACGAGGAATGGGGAATGAGGAATGGCGGAAAGATTGCTGTGCAATCTTTTGATTACCTATACGAATATAGAAGCAAATGAATCTATATGACATGAAGTCATTTGCGGCAACAATCGGTTGAAATCAATCGGTTGCATAAGCAACCGTACCTTCATTCCTAATTCCTCATTAACACACAAACGAAACCGACGGAAAGGACAAACAGTATGGCACAGGAACAGTATGGATTTTTCAACAGCACGGTCGGGGACGAGCGCAGCTATGACGCGGCGGATATGGCCGCGGCGCTGGGTACGCTGGCGTCCGGTGGCGTGGCAAAGCTGGATACCTGCCTGCAGGTAACCGCGGAGGGCGCCACCATGCGTACGCTGGTGGGGTACGGCTCGGCACTGCTCAACGGGTACTGTTACCGGCTGCGGGACGATGGCAGCGGCAACCGGGCGTTTGCGCACACCACGGAGGCGGAGCTTGATCGCATCGACCGCATCATCCTGCGGCTGGATCTGACGGCGCGCATGATCACGCTGCAAAAGCTGATCGGCACGGCGGCCAGCACGGCCACGGCGCCGGCCCTGACACGGGACAGCGAGACCTGGGAAATATCGCTGGCACAGGTGCGTATCCGCGCCGGCGCGGAGGAAATCCTGCCCGCCGATATTACGGACGAACGTGCGGACGATGCCGTTTGCGGCCTGATCGCGCCGGAAAGCCTCAGGCGTTCCGCCATCCGGCAGATGATCGACGACGCCCTTGCGGAGGAAACGGAGGATGTCCTTCGTGATTCGGCACAGACGCTGGATGCCGCCAGGCAGACGCAGGCGCGTACCAATATCGGTGCGCAGGCAATGATCACGGCTTCCGGCGTTTTAAAGGGCGACGGTGCGGGCGGCGTTGCGCCGGCGGTCGGCGGCACGGATTTTGGCGCACCGGCCACGGAGGCAGCGGCCACGCTGGCCGCCGCGGCCTGGGTTGGAACGGAAGCGCCGTATACGCAGGCCGTTGCGGTGTCGGGCATGACGGCGGCCAAAAAGGCTGTCGCGGGGCTTTCGCATGCGGCCACAAGCGCACAATACCTTGCTGCGGCGGCTGCCATGCTACACGTAACAGCACAAGGAACAGACGCGATCACGGTAACGGCGGAAGGCAGCGTGCCGACGGTAGACCTTCCTATCCTGATAGAGATTGTGGGGTGACGACATGGCGATTATATCGGTGTTTCCAGGCGGAGAAGCGCCCGCCACACTGCCTGCGTTTACCTATACCGGCAGCTATACCATGATTGACGACGACGATGGCAATTGGCGCATTAAGTTCCTGACCAGCGGCACGCTGACCCTGATCGATAAAGCCCGCACCGTTGACCTGTTTCTGGTCGGCGGGGGCGGCGGCGGCGGCAAGTACGGTGGTGGCGGCGGCGGCGGCTATACGCTCCTGCAGTCAGGCGTTGCGCTGCTGAAAGACACAGCTTATTCCATTGTCGTTGGCGCTGGCGGCAGCGGTGGCGACTCGCCCACAAGTGGTGGCACGTCGTCTGCCTTTGGGTATTCACGTGGCGGCGGGCACTATGGGTACTCTTCCGTGCAGAAAACGACAAACGCAGATCGCGATGGCGGTAATGGCGGCAGCGGCGGCGGAGGCTATAATTATGGCTATGGCGGTACAAACGGTTCTAATGGTACGTCGAGTCAGGCGGACGGCGGAACCGGTCAGGGCACGACCACAAAGGAATTTCACGAAACTGGCGGGACTGTGTATGGCGACGGAGGGAACGGCGATCAGCACAGCGAGGGAGCAGGTGGGGCCAATACCGGCAAAGGCGGTAGCAGCGGGACCTATTCCACAGCATATGCAGGCGGCTCCGGCATAGTGATCATTCGCAACCACGTAGCGTAAGGAGGCGGCTATGAACTACGCATTAATCGAAAACGAAACTGTAACCAATATTATCTGGCTGCGTGACGAAAATGCACAGGATTTTCCAACCGCCGTCAAGGCCGACCAGCTGGCGGTACAGGTCGGGGACACCTATGCGGACGGGCTGTTTTACCGAAACGGAGAGGTGCTGCTGCCCCCGGGAAAGCAGGCAGAGCAAACCATCGCGGCGTTGGATGACGCTGTGGTCAATCTCACCTACGAAAATATTCTGCTGGAATACGGGATTTGACGGGGAATGGGACGGGGGTTAATGAGGAATGAGGAATGAAGGTGCGGCTGCTTACGCAACCGGGTGATTTTATGTCATTACCGGAGCTATAAAAAAGCAAGATACATAACCGTATCTTGTTACAGCCATATACCCACTCGGTTTTATAGTCGTCTCACTCCCTACCGGTCGTGATACTCCTTAAAACCACCCATCTCCCATTAACCCCCTGGCCAACCAATAAACAGGAGGAACAAAAATGCTATACCAAATCTTAGAGCGCATGATCGCGCGGGGAACGACCGTCGGGCTGCAGGACAAGCTCGACGTTTTTTATGCCGTGGGGCGGCTGACGGAAACGGAGTATCAGGTGTTGGCCGCTGCCCTTACAGAAGGGAGCGGCCAGTAGCATGATCACGGGAACAGAGGTCGCCCAAAAGGCGAAAAGCCTGCTGCTGATGCAAACCATCCCCTATGTGCTGGGCGGTGAGGACACGGACGGGATGGACTGCCAGGGGCTGGTGGAGTGGACGCTGCGGCAGCTGGGCATGGAAGCCGATTACCGCGGCACCAACGACATGTGGCGCAGCCTGCTCAGCGAAAAAGGCACCATTGCGCAGGGCGTGGCAAAGTACGGCAGCCTGCCGCTGGGTACGCTGATCTTTATCCACGACAACAACGGCGGCGAGCCCAAGCGCTATCAGGGCGACGGCGAGGGCAACGCGTGGCATGTGTACATCAAAATTTCGGATACGATGCTGGTGCATGCCAGCGCGTCCAACCTGATCGTCACCACGCGCACGTTTGCCGACGAAGCCATCCCCAACGGCGGACCCAACGCCTACGGCTTGATCCGCGGCGTGACATACGAGGTTACGCCTGTGAAAACGGCGGTTGCCGCCGATGTGGATTCCGCCGCCGATACGGCATTTACGGCCGCTGCGCAGGCATGGTCGCCGCTGTATTTCCGCCTTACGTTCAAAACGGGGTGCATGGGCAGCGGTGTGCGCGAGCTGCAAACGGGGCTCAACCGGCTGGGCTGTACCCTGCGGGTGGACGGGCGCTTCGGGCCGGTGACGGAGGAGGCCGTGATCACCTTCCAGCGGGAGCACGGGCTGGAAGCGGACGGTGTTGTGGGGCCAAAAACCTGGGATGCGCTCATCGCCGCCGTAAACGCATGAGCGCGGAAAGGATATAACAATGGGAAATGTCTGGGATAAACTGGTAAAGATCACAGCCGCCGCCGCAGGCGCGGCCACTGGCGCGCTGGGCGGCTGGAGCTGGCTGATGACGGCGCTGATGGCCTGCATGGTTGCCGATTACATCAGCGGCATGATCGTGGCATGGATGGGCAAAAGCACCAAAACCGAGTACGGCGGCCTGTCCTCCAAGGTAGGGGCGATGGGGCTGGTGCGCAAGGGGCTGATGCTTATGGTGGTGCTGGTGGCCGCGATGCTGGACAAGGCGCTGGGCCAGGGAAACGCGATGTTTCGCGACGCGGTTTGCTGGTTTTACATCGCTAACGAAGGCCTGTCGCTGATGGAAAACCTGAGCCTGGCCGGCGTGCCCTTTCCCGAGAAGCTGAAAACGCTGCTGGGGGAAAAGGCGGATCAGGACGAATAGAAATGATTACAAAAACGGCTGAACGGTGGAATATCCGTTCAGCCGTTTTTTACGTTGCTTAGCTATGCGGCGCGTTTTATCTGCCCGTTATCACGGCCATCACGCGGTTGCGGCCTGTGCGCTTGGCGGTGTACAGCGCGTCGTCGGCGGCCTTGAGCAGCGCGTCCGCCGTTTGCCCGTCCTGGGGAAACACGGCGACGCCGATGGAGATGGTACAGGTGCGCATCAGCGCGCCCAGATGCGGGATTTCCAGCCGGCTGACGCCCAGGCGCAGGGTATCGGCCTTTTGCACGCCGCTGTCCAGCGGTGTGTTGGGCAGCACAACCACAAACTCCTCCCCGCCGTAGCGGCATACGATGTCCTCGCCGCGGGTGTTTTGCTTAAGAAACTCGCCCAGGTAGCGCAGCAGCAGATCGCCGCCGTCGTGCCCGTAGGTGTCGTTGAAATCCTTAAAATAATCGATGTCGAACATCAGCACCGAAACCGGCGTTTGCTCCCGCTGTGCGCGGGATATCTCACGCAGCAGCGATTCTACCATATACCGCCGGTTATAGATGCCGGTCAGCTCGTCGTGGATGGACTGCTGGCGCAGGGTGTTTTGCAGCATGATGTTGCCCAGCGAAAGCGCGGCGGTCTCGGCCGCGGTGGTCAGCAGCTGAAGATGGGGCGCAAAGTACGGCGTGCTTTCGGCGGCGGGGCCGTCAGAGATAAAAGCGGCGTGCAGGATTCCCAGCATTTCGCCGTTTGCCTCCATGGGCAGGCACAGGTACTGGCCGTTTGCCGCGGCATGGATGTGCGGGCAGGGCAGCCCGCGGTGCTCACTGTCCAGCAGGTTTGGCCTGCCGCGCCGCACCGACCAGCAATCGGTGGGAACAAACTCCCTGGGCACGCGGCTTTCCTCGCCCCAGGTCTCCTGCGCCTGCATGCGGGTTTTAGAATCGCTGAGCAGGTACACGGCGCCGTCTGTGCGGGGGCAAAGGTCGCGCACAAACTGCGCGCAGATGGTACACACGTCGGCAAGGGTGCGGCAGCCCTGCAGCAGGCCCTCCATGTCGGCCAGCAGGCGGATGGCGCGGTTGTGCTCCTCCAGCCGCTGCAGGGATTGCTCCAACTCGCGGTTGGCCGCGCGCTCGGCTTCGTGCGCCCGCCTGTTTTCGGTGATGTCGCTGCCGGTGGTAACGATGTAATCGTTGCCGTCCTCATCCACCAGCGCGGTGGTAACACATTTAATCAGCAGGGCGCGGCCGTCCTTGGTTTTCAGGTGGCATTCAAACGCCTGAAAGGTACGCGCGTCGCTGATATGCTTGATGAGCTCCTTGATTTTTTGCGGATCCCTGGCGATCAAATCCCAAAACGGCGTATCCTTCAGCTCTTCCATCGTATAGCCGCTGGTTTTTTCGCAGGCTTTGTTGAACTTGATCAGGCGGCCCTGCCGGTTGTACACCATAATCAGCGAGTCCGACGTGTCCAAAACGGCCTCGGAAAAATTGCGCTCCTTGATCAGCTCCGCCTCGATGCTTTTCATCGGGGAGATGTCGCGGATGGAGGACAGCTGCATGCCCTTGTGCTCGCCAAAGTCGATCAGGTCGGAGTTTTGCAGCACATGGATGCGCTTGCCGTCCGCGCGGACGAAAACGGATTCATAGTTGCGGATTACCCGATTTTGCCGCAGGGACGCCACATACACCTTTCGATCCTCCGGATTTTGGTACATGGCCTGCGCCGTAAGCCGGCGCAGCTGTGCGGGCGAATAGCCCGTCATTTCGTTAAACGCGGGATTGAACGCGATAAAATGGCCGGCCTGATCCGTGATGGTGATGCCTACCGGCACGCTGTTGAAAATCAGGTGATAGCGGGCCTCGGTCTGCCGGCTGAGGGCGCAGCAATCGGGAAAGCCGCGGAATATGACAAACAGGTGCGGCCGTCCATCCAGCGAAATCCGGCTGATGCTGAGGCTGACCGGCAGGGGCTGCCCGTGCGCGTCGCGCAGGGAAGCGGGCATATTTTGCACCGCGCCATTTTGCGCCAGCGCGCCGCGGACGGCGGATAAATCGTGCGGGTCGGCAAGCAGGCCAAACAAGTTTAGGTCCCGCACAGCCGCCGGCGGCAGCGTAAGCATGGATACAATATCGGAATCAAGATACACAACTCGACCGTCCGCCTCGCACAGCGCCATGGCGACGGCCGGATCGCCGTTGGGTTGACGGGAAGGGGCTGTATGTGTCAAAGGCAATTTCCTTTCCGGTGCGGCGGTACCGCTCGCGGCCGTAGTTGCTAAGGGCATAGAGCAATAAAACGCTGCGCAAAACGTGATGCTGTGCAGAGACAGGGTTGTTTTTTCGTAAAAAAGTGCAAAGCAGGATCGACATGCTTGGCGGATGTTCTACATGTTTAGATATACTTCAATCAGTCCATCCTAGGATAGCAAACCAAATGCATTCTGTCAACGAAAAGTTTTCGGTATCCGCCGCCCGGGGATCGGAGCGCGCGCCGACGGGCCCTGCGAAAAAACACATTGAAAACCCCGGCAATTTACGGTACAATGCGTTTGGGAATGAAGGTCTCCCATGGGGTGTCCCAAAACCGCCGACAGGCTGATGACTTCTGCTGCAAAGGGGCCGTTGGCTTTTTTCTATATCCGGATAAGGAGAGAACTGTAGGATGCGAGCATGCTTGCTGATTGGACTGGGAGGATTTTTAGGGGCGGTGATGCGCTATCTGCTGTCGCTGCTGCCCATCTCGGAAAGGATCGGGTTTCCGATCGTCACACTGCTGATCAACATCGCAGGCGCGTTCCTGATCGGGCTGCTGGCGGGGCTGACGCTTAAAAATCCCGCGCTGGATACCGACTGGATGGCGTTTTTGCGCGTGGGCCTGTGCGGCGGGTTTACCACGTTTTCCTCCTTTGCACTGGAGACCACCGTGCTGTTTGGCGCCGAGCGCGTGGGCGCGGGGCTATTGTATATCGGGCTCAGCCTGGCGTTTGGCCTTGCCGCCGTGTGGGCGGGCCGAATGCTGGTTATGTAAGGCAACCGGAATTTGAACGCCTTTGTGTTCATACGGAAAGGCTTCTTTTTTACCGCAGCAGCCCGTCGCAATAATGTGCCCGGAACGACACGATTTTGCCACAACCTTTGTTTATGATATACTTGCAGCAGGAAAGAAAGCTGCATACCGACCGAACAAAGGAGTGAAACGCTATGAAACGTTTATTGAAAGTTCTTGCCGTTACCCTGGCGCTGGCCGCGCTGCCGGTTCTTTCCCTGGCCGAAGAGTCCTTCGGTTCCGCGTCCGTAAACACGGAAACAACCTACACGCTGACCGAGATGCTCACCTATGCCATGCAGGACGAATACCTTGCCGAGGCGGAGTACATCGCCATCCAGGAGGCCTTCGGCGTGGACAATCCCTTTACCAACATCATGGGAGCGGAGGTTACCCACCAGGAAACGCTGCAAAAGCTGTTTGAAACCTACGGTATCGAGGTACCGGAAAACACGGCGGCGGACCATGTGGTGATCCCCGAAACGCTGCAGGAGACCTACGAGGTCGGCGTGCAGGCGGAAATTACAAACATTGCCATGTATGAGGCCTTTCTGGCGCAGGGTGACCTGCCCCAGGACGTGGTAAACGCGTTCACGGCGCTGATGACCGCCTCCCAGAGCCATCTGGAAGCATTTGCCCGCAATGCCGAAAACGACGGCGTGCAGCTGAACCTGGGGGATGGCAACCAGTACGGGCAGGGCAACGAAAACGCCCAGACCAACCAGAATGCCGGCGAAACCCAGCAAAACGGGAACGGCAACGGCGGAAACTGATCCGAACAAACATAGAAAGGAACCATATATACAACGCAAGCAACGCATATCCGGCGTCCGCCCCATCGGCAGGCGCCGGTTTTTGATACCGCAGGCGCGCTGGAATCTTCCGCACACAATCGCCAGAATATGGAAATTACTGCCTGCAAAGAATGAAACCTATTCAATACGTCGTCTTTATGATATAATATGAAAATATAGATCGAGCGGAGCATAGTTTCCAATTATAGACAGCGTCGGAAATGAATATTATTGTATCAATCAAACCGGTTTTTCAGCGGATACGTCACGCCAAGCCTTTATAAAAACAGAGTCCGGCAACAAAAACGCGAATAGAATACAGATAACTCTATGCAAAGGGAGGGAGCATGGCCTGTGGATATGACGGTTATTGTTCCGTTGTTTCAAAACGCCTCCATGCTTCTGGTTCTGTCGGTTATTCTGGAAGGAATCTATCTGCTGCATATCCGGTTCCGCCGGTTTCAGCTGGCGGCCATCGGGGTGCTGATTGCCTGTGTCTGTGTTGTGATTATGTCCATGCCGTATACGGTGTCAACAGGCATTGTATTTGATACGCGGACGATCCTCATCAGCGTAACCGCGCTGACCTTTGGCTTGATCCCGACGGCGATCACGGCGGCGGTTGCCATCGCGTACAGGATTTATCTGGGCGGAAGCGACATGCTGGCCGGCATCGTGATCATCATCCTCTGCGGGCTGATCGGGCTGGGCTGGCGCAGATGGCTGTACCCCACCCAGCGGAAATGGCGCTGGCTGAATGTATATGTCATGAGCGTGATCGTGCATGCGGTGATGCTGGCCTGCCTTCTTACGCTGCTGGCTTACCCCGAAAACATTCGGGTGGTGCAAAGCGTTGCGGTACCGGTGCTGGTGGTGTATCCGATCACGGCGGCGCTTTTAAGCCTGCTGCTGATACGCCAGCGGGAAACGATCCAGACGCAGGAAGCGCTCAAACAGTCGGAGGAGCGGTTCCGCGTGCTGTTTGACCAGGCCCCGCTGGGATACCAGACGCTGGATACGAACGGCGCAATCATGGATGTAAACCAGAAGTGGCTGGACATGATGGAGTATCCCCGCAGGGAGGTTATCGGCAAGCCGTTTGCCGCGTTCCTTTCGCCCGACGACGCGCGCGATTACGGCCGGAATTTTGAAGCCTTCAAAGCGCAGGGCCATGTGCAGCGCGAGTTTACCATGGTCACCAGGTCCGCAGCGCAGCGGTATGTCAGAATCGAAGGGAAAATACGCTATGACGCCGATGGCCGGGCGATACAGTCCCATTGTATTTTGCAGGATATCACCAAGCAGCGCGAGGCACAGGAACGCCTGCGCGCCAGCGAAGAAAAATACGGCAGCTACATCAGTAACGCACCCAATGCGATCATGATCGTCAACTCCAAGGGGCGCGTGATAGAGGTTAACGAGGCGGCGGTCCGCATTTCGGGATACAGTCGGGATACGCTGCTGACGATGAACCTGCTGGATACCGTGGATGCAGGCTCTATGGAGGCCGGCAAGCAGATGTTTAATAATCTGCTTGGGCAGGGCGCCTGTCTGGGAGAAGTGCAGTTTATGCCCAGGGACGGATCCCTGCGGTGGGCAAACGTCAGCGGCGTCAAGCTGAAAAAGGATCGTTACCTGTGCTTTATGAGCGATATTTCCCAGCGTAAATGGGCAATGGAAAAGCTGATCTATTCCAGCAGCCATGACAGCCTGACGGGGCTGTGGAACCGCAAATACTTTGACGCGGAGGTGGAGCGGCTGCATACAGCCGAAAATCTGCCGCTTTCCATCATCATCGGCGACATCAACGGCCTGAAGCTCATCAACGATTCCTTTGGCCGGGCGGAGGGCGACCGCATTATTGGAGAAACCGCAAGGCTGATGGCCGGGCTTTGCCGGCCGACGGACATTTTAGCCAGAACCGGCGGCGACGAGTTTTCCGTCATTTTGCCGAAAACCGATCGGGAAACCGCGGTCGGGCTGCTGCACAGCATGCAGGCGGCGATGGAACACTACAACGAAACGATTGCCAACGATACGCTGCACATCCATCTGGCGCTGGGCGTGGCGACCGGGGAAACCACGGAGGAAGGCTTTACCGAAATCCTGGTGCGCGCCGAAAACAGCATGAACCAGCGAAAGCTGCTGGAGGAAAGAAGCTCGCACAGCTCCATTATCGCAACCATAAAGGCGACTATGCGCGAAAAAAGCCACGAAACCGAAGCGCATGAGGAACGCATGGCGCAGCTGGCCCGCAAGGTTGGCGTTATTCTGGGGCTGACACAGGTGGAGCTGGACCATATCGAGCTGCTGGCGGAGCTGCATGACATCGGCAAGGTGGGTATCTCCGAGCAGATCTTGAATAAACCGGGCAAACTGAACGAAGAGGAATGGCGGGAAATGAAAAAGCACCCCGAGATCGGGGAGCGGATCGCCATGTCCACCGCCAGCCTTGCGCCCATTGCCTACTATATCCTGTGCCACCACGAGCGGTGGGACGGCCGCGGCTATCCCCAGCAGCTGGGCGAATACCAGATTCCGCTGCTGTCCCGAATCATCTCCATCGTGGACGCCTACGACGCGATGACGCAGGACCGGGTATACCAAAAGGCTATGTCGCACCAGGCCGCCATGGCGGAAATCCTGCGCAGCGCCGGAACGCAGTTTGACCCGCGGATCGCCAGAATATTTTGTGAAGAAGTGTTTGAGAGCAACAAGGCTGTGTAATCGATATTACCGTTTACCGATCGAACCTGTGCCGCTTAAAGGCAATGAGAGGGAGAAGAAATCGTTATGACGAAAAGCAAGCATATGGCCGCCCAGACCGTCTGCGTAATGATTGGCGACGTCAGCTATGAGTTTTCGGCAGAACTGATAAAGGGCTTTTTTAATACGGCTGAAAAGGAAGGCATACGGCTGCTGCTGATGATGGGCATGCCGCGGCACGCCGGCCATTTTGGCCTCGGCCTTACGCCGGAGCCGGGCTATCATTACAACAGCATTTATGATTATGCCGGCCTGTCCGGCGCGGACGCCTATGTGTTTTCCTGCGGCGCGCTGTCCGGCTTTGAATCGGAGAACACCTATCAGGAGTTTCTCAAGCGCTTTGAGGGCAGACCGTATGTGATACTGCAGGAAAATGTGGAGGTCACGGCGCCGTACACGTCCTGCATCACGGTGGACAACTACTCCAGCTTTTCCCAGTGCATCGAGCATTTGATCCAGGTACACGGCTATAAGAAAATCGCCTTTGTCGGCGGTATTAAGGAGCACCCCGATACCCGCGAGCGCCTGCGCGCCTACCGCTGCACCATGGAAAAATACGGCTATCCCGTGGAAGATACCATGATCGTGTACGGGGATTATTCGGAGTATTCCGACAGCTGTGTGGCATGGCTGCTGGACCACAATCCGGAGCTGGAGGCCATTGCGTTTTGCAACGATGAGATGGCCAAGGGCGGCTATCGTGAGTGTACGCGGCGCGGATTGAAGGTGGGCGAGGATATCGCCATTACGGGTTTTGACAACTTTGCCACAAGCCGGTCGCTGATCCCGCCGCTGACGACGATCTCGCAAAACACCTACAAGATGGGTGCCATGGCGGTGCAGCAGGTGGCGGCGCTGCTGGACGGCAGGCCGGTATCCTGCACCAGGCTCAACACGCAGCTGCATATCCGCCGCTCCTGCGGCTGCAATCCCAACACGGTGCGAGACCTGTTCAGGTGCGATGCTATTTTGAGCGGCGAAGTGGATGTCGATACAATCATCCGGGGCATACGGGAGGACCTGATCGGCAACTTTACCCACAGCGAACGCGAGCAGTCCGCCCTCGTGGTGGGGCAGCTGACCGATCATATTGCGGTGCTGTGCCGGGATAATCCGGATTGCCTGTTTGACCGGACGGCGTTTATCGACTGGCTGCAGATATACTGCGACGCGAATCCCGCCTATACGATGATCCTGGCCAAGCGGTTCAACGATTATGTGATGCAGGTGCCGGCGGAGTGCCTAAAGCGCCGCCCGGTCCGGATTCTGTATAACATCCTGTCCTTTATACAGGGATTCCTGTTCTCGTATCGGGCGCGCTGCGCCGAGCAAAACCTGGATGATTTCCGCGTGCAGTCGTGGTTTATCCCCGAGCTGATCCGCGACCTTGTCAACTATGACATTGAGGACGAAGGCGTGTTTTTCAGCGTGGTGGAGCGCCTGCACGGCATCCGCTTGAACAACAGCTACATCTGTCTACTGCCGCAGCCGCGCTCGCTGCGCGATTCGGGACATCTGTACATGCCGGGCAAGCTGCTGCTGGCGGCCTACCAGTGCGGCGATAAGGCCAAGGCCTATCCGCATTCGCAAATGCCCGTTATCGACGCGGAGCATCCGCTGTCCGATCTGCCGGAGCTTAAGGACACAACGCACCTGATGAGCTTCAGCATTTTCTCCGGCGATGTGCAGTACGGCATTTTCCTGTGCGAGGTGGATATCTCCAAAAGCCCGCTGATGCACATCATCGGGTTGCAGCTGGGGATACTGATCAACTTCCTGGACCTGAAAAAGAAGGAAAAGATCGTCGGCAACGAGCTGGAAAACATCCGCGAGCGCAACGAGATTTTGAACTTCCTGTCGGAGTACGATTCGCAGTGCTCCATCCTCAACCGCCGCGGCTTTATCGAGCGCGCCATCCGCCTCAACCGCGAAAACGTCGGCAAGCATGCCATCTGCGTGTTTATGGATCTGGATCACCTCAAGGAGATCAACGATACCTTCGGCCACTCGCAGGGCGACGTAGCGCTGGTCGCCGTCAGCGAAATGCTGCGCCAGACCGTGCGCAACAACGACCTGGTGGCGCGCATCGGCGGCGACGAGTTTGTGGGCATGTTCATCATCGATTCTCCCGAGTATGCCGAAACCTTCAAAGCGCGGCTGAAAAAGGCCTTTGCGGAATTTAACAAGGACTCCGGCTACCCCTACTATGTAGAGGCGTCCATCGGCATTGCCCACTTCACCTGCCATCAGGGGCTGGAAATTTCCAAGATCGTCAACGACGCCGACCGCTACCTCTACGAGGAAAAGAAATTCAAGCGCAAGAGCGCGCTGAAATCGGAAGCGTAAATCAAGCCATAAAATAACCGCCCGCACATCGGCTGATGCCTGTGTGCGGGCGGTTTGCTGTTTAAGCGGTTTTACAGCAGCGCGCGGATGTCGGCCTCCATTTCCTCGGGCTCATCCTTGGGCTCAAAGCGCTTGACCACATTGCCCTCGCGGTCGACCAGGAACTTGGTGAAGTTCCACTTGATGCGGCCGGTACCCTCGCCCTTTTGCTGCTCCTTCAGGTACGTAAACAGGGGAGAGGCTTCCTTGCCGTTGACGTTGACCTTGGCAAACCGCGGGAAGGTGGTGCCGAAGTTGAGCGTGCAGAACTGGTGAATTTCCTCGTTGGTGCCGGGCGCCTGCCCCGCAAACTGGTTGCAGGGAAAGTCCAGAATTTCAAAGCCCTGGCCGCGGTACTTTTCGTACAGCGCTTCCAGCCCGTTGTACTGCGGCGTGTGCCCGCACTTGGTGGCGGTGTTGACGATCAGCAGTACCTTGCCCTGATAGTCCTTCAGCGATACTTCCTGCTCGCTGCGGTCCAAAACGGTGATATCGTACAGTGTCATTTCAAACACTCCTTTGCTAAGTACTCTCACCCATAGCGTACACCGCGCGGCGCAAGGCTAAACCACTTTTTGCAATAAAGCTTATTGATCCTTTTTATACTTGAACACATACCCGTTAAGCGGCACCTGAAACAGATGGGCAATCACGGGGCACTTGGCTTTGAGCAAGAAGAAGAGCTCGCGCGGGCAGTCCGACAGGGTTTCAAAGTTACCCTGCCCTTTGCTGATCACGATGTCCGCCGCAAAAAAGAGCCGCTTGAAATCCGCGCCGCAGTCGTCCAGCAGCACGCCGGGGGAATCGCAGCCCGTGGAGATCACCTCGGCATAGTCGCCCAGGCCGGAGGCAAGCGCCTCGTCCATGGTGGCGTCGTTAATCACGGGCGCGCTGCGCACGGCGTAGGTGCGCTTAAGGTGTGCAAACTGCTTGAGCAGCAGGCAGTCAAACACCGTTTCGCCGGTGTTGTCGCCGATTACCAGCAAGGTCTTTGCCGTTTGCAGCTTTTGGCGCAGCACGGCGTCGTCGCAGATGGCGAAGGGCTGGGCAAACTCCGCGTCAAACTTGCCGATATCATGCGCCGCGTAAATGGCGGAATCCAGCACGTTGCCGGTGGCCGATGCCTTCAGCGCCCAGTAAAGGCGGTCGTCCTTTTGTAAAAGCTGCCGCTCCAGCTCGGGCAGCAGCGTAAGCGCCATATCCAAATCCCGCTGCTTTACCTGCACGTACGGATCCGCGTTGCCCGTGTGCGCCCGCACGACGCGGTGCATCTCCCGGGCGATATGCGGGGAATTCCGGTACTCCCGATAGCGGCCCAACACGCCGATGGCGTCCTGCATAATCTGTTCCTGCACAGCCGCATCGTCCGTGGCCATTTTAGACGCATCCCACACCTGCCGCAGGATACAGGGCAGGCACTCCAGAAATAACTTCATTTCATCACGACTCCAAAAGACTTTGATAGTTCTGTATTCCCGTTCCTGCCGTCATTCCCTGCCGTCAGCACGAAAAAATCAGCCGCGGGCCGGAGAAGCCGCGCGATATCTCTGCACATTGCGATAAGAAACGGTATTGTGCTGTAGCCGATCGTGCCGGCGGTACACATCCCGTAAATCCTTGCTGTGTTTGGCTTGACGGCCTTGCGAATCACTTCTATAATTGAATATATCCATTAATTTCCTTTTGCGATTGCCTCTTTCATATTGTCTTTCCGGATGGTAAATTCCGAAAAATATTACATTACTGCTTCATGGAGAGAAAAATAATGATAATTTCAAAAAAGAAACTGATGACGGCGCTGTTGGTACTCACGATGATGATCGGCCTGCTTCCCGCTGTTACGCTGCGGGCCATGGCGGCCACGGTCTACGCGGATTTTGATACGGGATATAATGATACGGATATCATTCCCGACGGAACGGCTATCGACGGGCTGAAATTCGAGGTTGCATATGATGCGGGCATGTACTATCACGATCAGGGCGAAGGCTATGATAATTCGCCGGCCTTATATCCAAATGTTATAGGGGAAAACGCGACATGGATCAGCTTTTCATTAGCGGACGGAAGTGATTTTAAGTTTGTGTCCTTCTGGATCGGCGCCAACTACGGCAGTTCGTCAATCACCGTAGAAGGGTATCTGGATGAGCTGAAAAAATACACAACGGGTATTACAAACAATACGATGGTTGGCGGCCAAAGCTACGCTTTTGGCTGGGCCAAGGTAGACACGGTAAAGGTGATCGCGAATTACTCAATGGATACGGGCAATATAAATATGGTAACGGATTTATACTGTGTGTTTGACCATATCGGATATGAAGTGGTTGCGGACGACACAACCGCGCCCACGCTGGCCGGCGCGCAGCGGGACAGCGCAACGCAGATCACGGTGGCATTGAGCGAGCCTTGCCAAAACCTTACGCAATCCACGGACGGCGGCTTTACGGTGACCAAGACCGGCGATGCTTCCACTGCCTATGCAGTCAGCGCCACGGCGCAGGGGGAGGATACCAGCCATGTGCGGCTCACGGTGGCCGATCTGTCGGCGGCGGCGAGCACGGGCGTTAAGGTGACCTATTCGTCCGATGGAAACGGCACGATTGCCGATCTGGCGGGCAACGAGATGGCGACGAACACCACCGGCGTATCAATCGCCGCGTGGGACACCACCGCGCCGACGGTATTAAGCATTAACCGGCAGGATCCCATAGCGGTTTCCACCAATGCCGAATCCGTGGTGTACCGCGTTACCTTCTCCGAGGCGGTAACCGGCGTGGATACCACGGACTTTTCGCTGTATAAGGACGGCGTAACCGGCACGATCGCGTCCGTATCGGCGGGCGAGGGCACGGCGATCGACGTAACGGTGAACGGCATTTCCGGCACGGGTACCCTGCGGCTGGATCTTTACGCCGCCGGCACGGGAATTACGGATCGCGGCGGCCTGCCGCTCAACGGCGGCTTTATCGGACAGATGTATACCGTGGACGACACAACCGCACCCACGCTGGTAAGCGCACAGCGCAGCAGCGTAACGCAGTTCATCGTCACCCTGAGCGAGCCTTGCCGGAACCTGGACCAGGCAGACAACGGCGGCTTTGCCATGTATGCGACGGGAGACAGCGGGAAAACCTATGAAATTACGAAAACGGAGCAAGGCGCGGATGCCAGCCACATCGTGCTTACGGCAAGCGTTCCAGAAACGAGTCAGCCGGGCTCAACCGGCGTTACCATTACCTATACAGCCGATGGCGGTACGGTTGCCGATGATGTCGGCAACGCTATGGCAACGGACGATACCGGCGTAATCATTCCCCCATGGGATACGACCGCGCCAACGGTTGTCAGCATTAATCGTTATATACCATCCCAGGAAAATACCAATGCGTATCTCGTAGAATTTTTCTTGTCATTTTCCGAGCCGGTTTATATTAATTCTTTCAGCAATTTTTCAGTGACGACCACAGGCACTGTAACATGCCAGCCTGTGATGTTTCACCCTTCGGAAGGCATGGCATCGCAGTATTATTATTTCTTAGTGGGCATGATCCGGGGAGAAGGTACGATACGGCTGGATATACTCAACGATTCGAGTATCAAAGATTATAACGGCAACGTACTCGCCGGCGGATTTACCGACGGCCAGATTTATAAGGTGGATACTGTGGCCCCCACGCTGACAGGCGCGGTGCAGGACAGCAATACACAGATTACCGTCACGCTGAGCGAGGCCTGCCAGAACCTGACCAAGGATAACGACGGCGGATTTTCCGTAGTCAGCGCAGGCGATACCTATCCGGTTACAAAAATCGCACAGGGCACGGACGCGAGCCATGTGGTGCTTACCGTGGCCGATATGGGCACGGCAGCGGGCAGAACGGGCGTTACCGTCACCTACGCGGAGGGCGTCACCGGCACCGTGACCGATACGACGGGCAATGCCCTGGCTACGGACAGCACCGGGGTTGCTGTTGCTGCCTTGGACACTACCGCACCGTCGATTGTCGGCGCAGTGCTTGACAGCAACACGCAGATCACCCTGCTGATGAGCGAGGATTGCCTTAACGCCGACAAGCCCAATGACGGCGGCTTTACGGTCACCATGACCGGTACGACAATCACCTTTCCGGTGCAGTCCACGGCGCATGGCTCCATCATCCTCACGGTGGCGGATATGTCGGCGGCAGGCAGGGCGGGCGTTACGATTACTTATACGGCCGGCGGCAACGGCACCATAACCGACCGGGCGGGCAACCCCATGGCCAGTACAGGCACACAGGGCGCGGTCCGGCTGGACGCCTGGGATACGGCATCACCGCAAACCGGAGACACCGCGCGGCCCGTGCTGTGGATCCTGCTGCTGGCAGGCGCGGCACTGTTGGCCGGCGGCCTGGTGTGGTGGTACAGCCACAGCAAAAAGAAAACGAAATAGGCGGCGGGAAACGGTTCATTTTCTCAATCGCTTTTAGGAAACGCAAGAAAAACCACCGATCTATCCGGTGGTTTTTCTTGCGATAGCCTGCGCATGAAGCGCTATTTTTCTTTTCGCACGCCCTTAAACGGAGTGCCGTCTTTTTTGCCATCCATGAATTTCCCCGTGGTTGCATCACGCTTAACCCATGTACTGGTTGTGGGATTATATGTCTGTGAACGTTGCTTTACGGCACCAACACGATGCCCGTCTCCATACGGAGCGTTTTTAGCCATAAGATCACATCCTTCCAAACGGACTGGCTGCAGGCTGATTGCGATAGACACAAAGGGAATGGCTTACGCCGGATTATGCTCGGCGGCGTGTTCCTTGATATATTCCATTACCTTGGCCGCGCCGGAGAACTTCTGCATGCCGGCCTTGGTGATAGCCACCAGCGACGGGGCCTGCTGCACGGCGTAGCGCTCCACCAGATCCTGGTGCTCGGCGGCGTTGATCAGCGTGTAGGCGATGCCGGCTTGGGCAAGCTGCTTTTTCACCATGGCGCAGCTGGCACAGGTGGGGGTGGTAAACAGCAGCAGCTGATCCTTTTGCCCGGCGGCTTCCTCCACCACATATTCCTTGCGGTCGAGGAACTCCTGCGCTTTGCCGTCGTTCCAGTTGCGCACGGGGCGGTAGTAGCCGGTGATGCGGCTGTACACCTCGGCATCCTTGCCGCAGGTGGGGCAGGTTTTGTGCTCGCCGGCGATATAGCCGTCCTTTTCGCACACGGAATAGGTGGGCGAAATGGTGTAGTAGGGCAGCTTGTAGTTCTCGGCAATCTTGCGCACCAGCGCGGCGGCGGCCTTCCAGTCGGGCAGTTTTTCGCCCAGATAGGCGTGGAACACGGTGCCGGAGGTGTAGAGCACCTGCAGATCGTCCTGAATGGACAGCGCTTCGAAGATATCGTCCGTCGCGCCTACCGGCAGATGGGAAGAGTTGGTGTAATAGGGAGCCTTGCCCTCCGCAGCGGCGGTGATGATGTGGGGATAGCGCTTTTTATCGTGCTTGGCCAGCCGGTAGGTGGTGCTTTCGGCGGGCGTCGCTTCCAGGTTAAACAGCGCGCCGTACTTCTCCTGGTACTGCACCAGCCGGTTGCGCATGTGGTTTAGAACATTCTTGGCAAACTGCTGGGCGTCCTTGTGGGTCAGGTTCTCGCCCACCCAATGGGCGTTGAGCGCGGCCTCGTTCATGCCTACCAGTCCGATGGTGGAGAAATGGTTGTCAAACGTGCCAAGATACCGCTTGGTATAGGGGTACAGCCCCGCCTGCATCAGCTGGGTGATCACGGTGCGCTTGGTGTCCAGCGAGCGGGCGGCGATGTCCATCATATTGTCCAGCCGCTCGTAAAACGCGTGCTCGTCCTTGGCCAGGTAGGCGATGCGCGGCAGGTTGATGGTAACCACGCCCACGGAGCCGGTGCTCTCGCCGCTGCCGAAGAATCCGCCGCCCTTTTTGCGCAGCTCACGCAGGTCCAGCCGCAGACGGCAGCACATCGAGCGCACGTCGGTGGGCTCCATGTCGGAGTTGATATAGTTGGAAAAATACGGCGTGCCGTACTTGGCGGTCATCTCAAAGAGCATGCGGTTGTTTTCGGTATCGCTCCAGTCAAAATCCTTGGTGATGGAGTATGTCGGGATGGGGTACTGGAAGCCGCGGCCGTTGGCGTCGCCCTCAATCATGATGTCGATGAACGCCTTGTTGATCATGTCCATCTCTTTTTTGCAGTCTTTGTAGCAGAAGTCCAGCTCCTTGCCGCCCACGATGGCATGCTGGTCGGCGAGGTCGGCCGGCACGCTCCAGTCCAGCGTAACGTTGGTAAAGGGCGCCTGCGTGCCCCAGCGGCTGGGGGTGTTAACGCCGAAGATGAAGGACTGCAGACACTGCTTGACCTCTTTGTAGCTGAGGTCGTCCACCTTCACAAACGGCGCAAGATAGGTATCAAAAGAAGACACTGCCTGCGCACCGGCCCACTCGTTTTGCATGATGCCCAGGAAGTTGACCATCTGGTTGCACAGCGTGGACAGATGGCTGGCGGGCGAAGAGGTGATCTTGCCCGGGATGCCGCCCAGGCCTTCCTGGATCAGCTGCTTTAGGGACCAGCCTGCGCAGTAGCCCGTAAGCATGCTCAGGTCGTGGATGTGCATATCGGCGCTGCGGTGGGCGTTGGCCACCTCGTCGTCATATACCTCGGACAGCCAGTAGTTGGCCGTAATCGCGCCGGAATTGCTCAAAATGAGGCCGCCGACGGAATAGGTAACGGTGGAGTTCTCCTTCACGCGCCAATCATCGATTTTCAGGTAGCCGTCCACCAGCTTTTTGTAGTCCAGAAGCGTGGTGGAGGTGTTGCGCACCTTTTCGCGCTGCTTGCGGTATAAGATGTAGGCCTTGGCCACATCGGCGTACCCCGCCTGCACCAGCACATGCTCCACGCTGTCTTGTATATTTTCAACGCCGATGCGGTTGCGGTCGATTTTATCTTCAAAATCGGCCGTAACCTTCAGCGCAAGGAAATCAATCACATCCGGATTATACTGCATTTTCTGGGCGTCAAAGGCCTTGGTAATCGCGTTTACGATTTTTTTGATGTTGAACTCCGCGACAGCTCCATCCCGTTTAATGACCTTATACACTGTCTGGTCCCCTCCTATAAGTAAGCGTTGCGTAATACAGCTTCCGATAGCAAAGCTCGTTTCGTTGAAGTTCAGCTGTGAGGTATGGTTATTCTATACTGGAATCAAGCGACTGTCAAGCGTAAAAAACAATATATTGTGTCCGAATCACCATAACACATACAAAATACAGAGAATTTCGGGTGGTCAGCACTACAGATTGCGGATGGCCGCGGACGGTACATCGCGCTGCACACAGGCCAGAAATGCTTCTAATTCGGGGGTTTCAAGCCCCTGCAGGCCCGGCTGGATGATGTCGTCCGAGTCAACAAAATTCTGCAAAAAATATTTTTTCGCGCCCCGTATCCATTGCCCGATTTCGGCCATGTCCTCCACGGTGTGCAGGGTGCGCACCACCGTGGTACGAAACTCGTACTCCACGGGCCCGCCTAGCAGATACTCCACGCTTTCGCGCACGGCGGGCAGCACCGCGTCGGTTACGCCGGCCGTTTGGGCATACTTGGCGGGAGAATTTTTGATGTCCATCGCCACATAGTCGATCAGGCCGCTTGCGGCCAGCGCCTTGAGCTTTTTGGGATAGCTGCCGTTGGTATCGAGCTTCAGCAGAAACCCGAGCTCCTTGATCCTGGTGAAAAATGGCTCCAGTCCATCCTGCAGCAGCGGCTCGCCGCCGGTAACGCATACGCCGTCCAGCAGCCCCCTGCGGCTTTGCAGGAAGGTGAAAAACGTATCGGTCGGAATTTCGGGCGTTTGCACACGGTCAAAGACCAGCGAAGCGTTGTGGCAATACGGACAGCGGAAATTGCATCCGCCTAAAAACACGGTAGCCGCTACCTTTTGGGGGTAATCCAGCAGTGTCATTTTCTGCAGTCCGGATATCTTCACCATATCGCCTCGCTATAGGGCAGGGAATGCATTTCCCTCCATGGGCATCGTATCGAATTGCGAATGGGCTGTCAAGAGCGTCACAGCTGAACGATCTGCCCCTGCCAACTGCCCACCGTGCAGCCCGATACCTGCCAAAGCAAGGAAATACAACCCCTTGCCCGTCATGTACAATATACACAGCCGCAAATTTGATGAAACACAATATTTTGTTTTTTTGAAAAACATTTTGCCGGCGGACGGAAAGCGCCCGCCAAGGGAAAAGCTTTCCTGCGCGCAGGAGAGGCCACCGCCCCGCAAACCGGCGGGTTTCCCCTTGCGCGGCGGCAGCGAGGCCTCTGCCGCAGGCAGTTCAGCTCCTGTCACCGGCAGTTTGGCCCCTGCCGCCGGCAGGGAAACGGGCATACGGCACGACGCTTATGTCAACAGAAGGTCGCAGCCGTGAAA
>DAOPIR010000002.1:0-11306 GCA_035399245.1 Candidatus Limiplasma sp. | reverse complement strand
GGGAAACGGGCATACGGCACGACGCTTATGTCAACAGAAGGTCGCAGCCGTGAAAATAAATGTCTAAATATGAAGAAAATATTGCGATAAATTTGCTTTTCCTTGATATTATCTATTGCATCTGTAATCAATATGCTGTATGGTAAGGAGGACAGAAACGAATTATGTCCACAATCCGTTGTAAATACTGCTGTGAGGGGTAGGAACGGAACTGTGAAGATAATTACGGAAGTATGAAGCGAGAATGCCCCTTGAAAATCGATCGGATGACCAGGGGCTTAGGGTTCGCTGCTTGCCGCGGCAAAGGCGCTTTCTTTGCAGATCGGGTTCGACCGTTTGCAAATCAGAAGGGCAGCCTTTTTGTATGCCGTCAATCGCCGCCCGATTCAAATTCCCAGTTTGCCCAGTCCAGGGGATCCTGCGGGGTTTCCGGCTCGTCGGACTGCACAAAGCCGATGCAGGTCCGCTCCAGCAGCGGCACATGGTCCGCGGCGCGCGCGATGTACAGCCGCGTTACCAGGTCGCCGTTATCGCGGAAGGCGGGAAACGCAAGCCATACCGTGGTGGCATTGTGGGAATCGGACGCCGCGTCCGCGCTGAGCAGCAGCCCGTAGGGTTCGTCGTCCAGCCGGCTGCCGATCTGAAGCGGGTAATAGACGCACATATCGTCGTCCGCGATGCAAAACGTCCAGTCGTCCACAGCAAAGGTCTGGCTGGAGGTGGTAACGTCCACCCGCAGCAGCCAGTAGGCGTCTATATAGCCGGTTTCTGCGCCGCTGACCATGTTGACCAGCTGCGTGCCGTCGCTGACCGTGGCCATGGGAATCTCCGTACCCATCCACACCCGTACCAGCCCGGGAAAGGCGTCGCGGCACAGCGGGTGCTCCGTGTCCGCCCAGTAGTAGCCGGATACGCAGCGGGTTTCCTCCAGCGAAACGCAGATGCCGGATTCCAGGATTTTGGATTCATACAGCTCGTCGTCAAAGGCCTCCCGCCGCTGTGCCACATACGCCGCATAGCGCTCCTCGGCGCTTGAGGCGCTGATGGTGACGATGGCCTGATATTGCGGATAATAGTAGAGGCGAAATACGCGGGGCAGATAATCCGGCGCGTCCAGATCGCGCAGCTCCACATAGCGTACGCCGTCCTCTGCGGTGGTATCATACACCACGGTGTATCCGTAGCGGGTGATAAACTCCACATATTCGCAAACGTCCTGCGCATCCGCGCCGTGCAGCACATAATCGTCGCCGTCAAGCACGGCGCTGTCCAGCGCGATGCCGTGGGAAAAGCACACGAAGTTGAGGCATGTGGGCTGGTATGGGCAGGGCGCGTCCTCCGCATAGCCGGTCATGGCGATAAAGAAATCGAAGATATGATCAAAGCTGCTTTCCGCCAGCGCGGCTGTGCCCTGCCAGCAGACGATCAGCAGCGCCGCCGCCAGCAGCACCGGCAGAAGAAAACGCCTGCGGTTTGCGCAAAAGGATACCATCCAACCACTCCTTTTTAGTTTCGTTCGTGCTGTTTCGCATACCGCGGATGAGAGAATCCGTTGGTGCTGGTTCTAATCCTATTGTACCGCGCACAGGAAAATATTTGCAATATAAAAATATTGCCGCGAACGCTAAACCGTTCGCGGCGACAGCCTGTCAAAAAATCCCAATCTGCTATTGCGGCTCCGCTTGATATACATCAAGCGGAGCCGCAATAGCATATCGGGCTTTTAACAGGCTGTAAGTTTAATCCGGAGAACTATTCCTTCACAGCGCCCAGCGTGATGCCGGTAACGAAGTAGCGCTGCAGGAGCGGATAGAGGATCATAAACGGCAGGATGGCCACGATAACCGCGGCGTTTTGCACGGTGTTTTCCACCGCGCCGTTGTTGGCCTGCGGCAGGTCTGAGCCCATCATGATGGAGCGCAGCTTCATCTGGAAGTTATACAGCGTTTCCTTGGTGATGTACAGCTTGTAATTGGTATAATCATTCCAGTACGACACCGCAAACATCAGCCCGATGGCCGCCAGCGCCGCCTTGGACAGCGGCAGCACGATGCGGATAAAGGTCTGCATGGGCGTGCAGCCGTCCAGCGTGGCGGACTCGAACAGGCTTTTGGGAATGCCTTCGAAGAAGTTGCGCATCAGCACCAGGTTATACACGTTGATGGCGGGCAGCAGGATGACCGACCAGAGCGTGTTGGTGAGCTCCAGCTTGCGCAGCACCAGGTAGGTGGGGATCATGCCGCCGTTGAAGATCATGGTAAACAGCAGCATAAAGGCAAACAGGCCGCGCCCCGGCATGTCGTCCTGGATCAGCACATACGCGCCCAGCGTGGACAGCAGCAGCCCCATCAGCGTGCCGGACACCGTGGTGATGACCGAGTTGATCAGCGGGATATACAGCGATTTGTTGGTGAATACCGACGTATAGCCCGCCAGGCCGAACTTTTCGGGCAGCAGCTTCATGCCGTAGCCCGTGGTGAGGTCGAAGGAATCGACCAGCACCTTCCAAAGCGGCAGAAGGATTAAAAAACAGAACAAAAGGAAGAACAGCCCGTTGATCAGGTGAAATACGCTGAATTTTTTGCCGACATGTTGCCTGGCGGCGGATTTGGACGTGGTAGCTTGTGCCATGGACGTTTCCTCCTTTCTTATACAATGCCTCTGCCGCGTACTTTTTTACTGGCATAGTTGCAGATCAGCACCAAAAACATGCCAACGACAGATTTGAACAGGCCGACGGCCGTGGTATATCCGTAATCGGGGATGCCGCCCGAGTTGAATGTCTGATAATAAATGTAGGTTTGCAGTACCTGGCCCTTGTCCATCACGGCCGCGTTTTGCAGCACGAAGGCGGATTCGAACAGGTTCATGACCTTGGCCAGGTTCAAAATCAGCACGGTAAGGATGGTCGCCGACAGCGCCGGAATGGTGATGTACCACATCTTTTTCCAGCGGCCCGCGCCGTCGATGGCGGCGGCTTCGTACACGCCGGGATCAATCGCGCTCAGCGCCGCCATAAAGATGACGGTGCCCCAGCCGGTATCCTTCCATACGTTGATCATATAATAGGTAGATGTCCACCAGCGGGAGTTGCCCAGAAAATAAATGCTTTCGTCAATGATGCCCAGCTTGATCAGCAGCTGGTTTAAAAGCCCTGCCGTCGTGGGCGACAGCAGCATTTGGAATACCGAGGCCGCAACTACCCACGAGAGGAAGTGCGGCAGATAGATAATGGTCTGCGCAAGCTTTTTCACGCGCAGGGACACGATTTCGTGCAGCAGCAGCGAAATAACAACCGCCAGGCCGGTGTTGAGCAGCAGCTTGCCGATGCTCAGCTTCAGCGTGTTATAAAAAGCTGTCCAGAAATTGGGCAGTGAAAATAGCCGGTTGAAGTTTTTCATCCCCACAAAAACGGGGTCTTTAATCAGTTTGTACTGGGTAAAGGCATACCGGATCCCAACCATCGGGGTGTAATAAAACACGATAATGAAAACCAGAACCGGCACAAACATGAGGTAGAACCACTTGTACTTAGCTATCCGGGTTTTCAGAGGCTTTTTCCGAACTTGAATGCCCGGTGCAGTCGCGTTATCCATGCTTTCCTCCTCTAATACCAAGGCAAAATCGTTTGGCGGGTTCACAGGCCGCTGCAGCGCCATCCGCCAAAGGGGAAGGCGGCAAGCCGTGCCCATGAACACCGGAAGGGAAACGGTCGTCCCGCAGCCCGGGGCGACCATTTCTTCTTCCGGGAGTTTAACCGTTGTTACGCTTTACACGGGGGCAAAGCGCGGGCAAGCGGCTAGTTCAAAGCGTTGAGGGAAGCGACGATCGCGTCGGACCAGGCCAGGCCGCCGTCGGTTTCAAACTTCGCCATGGCCTCTTCGTAGGTCATTTCGCCCATTACAACCTTGGCAACCAGCTCGTTCTTCAGCGTGGTCAGGTCGCCGTTGTAGGTGGACATCTCTTCGGTGGTGGGCACGATCTTGGCCATCTTGGAGTTCGCGTTGAAGATTGCCGAAGCGTTGAGGGCTTCTTCCTTCACGGTGTCGGCCTTGGGATCATAGTACCCTTCAGCAAACGACGCCAGCGACAGCATCGGATCGATGTGGTTCTTGGTGTAAGCGGTGCCCGCTTTTTCGAGGTTCTCCAGCATATGGAACTGGCCCTTCTGGTACTGCGTATCCAGCACGGTTTCCTCGGCGGTAGACCAGTGCGTGCCTTCCACGCCGTAGGTCCACAGCATCTGCATGTCGCCGCCGTCAAGCATGGTGTCGATGAAATACTTAAACACGCCTTCGGGGTTCTCGCATGCGGTGGTGATGCACCAGACCGGCGGTACGCGGTCGTAGTAGGCGCCGACTTCCGCGATGGGCTCCAGCGCTACCAGCTCGCCGTCGTGGCCGTTGGCTTCGAGGTTGGTCTTGAGGTTGGTGGCCCAGGTGCCGGCCCAGTAGGTGAAGATACCGGTGGTATCGTCATAGAACTTGTTGCGGCAGTCCTTGGTGCCGTTGGTCAGCGTTGTGGGATCGATGTAGCCCTGCGCGTACGCATAGGCCAGGCGCTCCAGCGCGCCTTGCATTTCGGGCTGGGTGAAGCCGTCTACCCACGTGCCGTCATCCTGCTGGATGAAGAAGGGATATGCGTCCTGATAGAAGTTGGGCAGATAGTTGATGAAGGGAGCTTCCTTGCCGATGAAGCCCGCGGCGGCCAGCGCGTAGGTGTCGTTTTCACCGTTGCCGTCAGGATCCTGGTTGACGAACGCGTCGCACACGGCGAGGAATTCATCATAGGTCGTGGGCACGTCCATGCCCACGGCGTCCAGCCACGCCTGCTTGATGTAGGTGATGCAGCCGTTGCCGCGCGTGGGGGCAAAACCGTACAGGCTTCCGTCGATCTTCAGGCCTTCAAATACGGATTGGCCGGTGAAACGGCCGGAATTCAGGGTGTCGCTGTTCTCCCATGCTTCCGTCATATCCCACAGCACGCCCTCGGACGCGTAGGAGGAATAATAGGTAGAAGACATGATGATCACATCGGGCCAGTCGCCAGAGGCGATCTGCTGCTGCATTACATCGTAATACGCATCATGGTCCGGCTGGATGATCTCCAGATCAATGCCGGTCAGCTCTTCCCAACGGGCTTCGAACTCGTCGCGGCCGTTGGTAACGGTTACGAGGGTGGAATCGACCATAATGGTGATTTTGTCGGGTTTTACCACCTCATCGGCGGCGAGGGAGGATACGGTGCACAGCGTGAGCATCATGCCCAACACCAGAGCAAAGGCAAGCAGTTTTTTCATGGATTGACCTTCCTTTCTTAATGTATGCCTTTTCATTTTGGGCGGCTGTAGAAGCGCCCATGAAGTGTATTGAGTATAGCATCGGCCGTTTGCGGCGTGCAAGAAACACATTTTTAGCGGACAAACAGTATTTACGATGCGGCGTAAACCGCGAGCGCAAATATTGTTCCCTGACGGGCGTCTGTTACTTATGTTACAAGGGATTGCCGTTAGCGATGCCGCCGGTAAAATCTGGGGAGGGAAAAGCGGATATTCCCGCGCCGGCGGGCGCGCGGCGGCAAAACAGCATACGCTTTTTTGCTGTAAGCAGTTACGGCTGCGGCGGATCGGCACGGCGGCGCACAGGGACGCGGCGGCGGCCGGAAGGCGCTTGAAACGGAAGCGGGGCAGGCGCTTGCGCAATACGCGCGCTTTGCATATAATAAAATAGATCATCGGCAGGATCGTTCACAAATATCCCCGCGGCGCAGGGCCGCCCCATCGTTGAGGAGGAAAATATGAAAGCGTTTACACGTAAACGGGGAGCCGGAAACGGAGCCGAGCCGGAATCGGCTGTCCGCATCGCGCTTTCCTACGGCGTGTTTTTGCTGATCTGCCTGGGACTGGGGCTGGGGCTGTACCTGTCGGTGGCAGGCAGCGCAAAGGACGATTACTGGAGCCATCATAGCGCGCTGCTGAGCAACAATGTGGTCACCATGGACCATTATCTGGCCACGGTGGACAGCTACACCCGCCAGCTGACCAACGATTCCACCTTTATCCGGTTTTCCAATATGAAGAGCCTCGATGATTACGGCTACATCACCACCGCCGATACCATCATGCAGACGCTCAGCTCCCGCGCGTTCAGCCTGGCCAACGTGCCGATTACCGAAAGCCATATCTACCTCAAAAACACGAAGTACATCATTTCCTCCAGCCAGTTTACCGAGGTCCGGCAGTTTTACATGGACTATAATATATGGAAGAAAGACCAATACCAAAACTGGCTGAACATGCTGACCGCCGCCACGGGCGACGAGCGCAATTACGATACATCCGCCTACAGCGGCGTGGCCGACCAATACACGCTGGTGCGCGATATCGACGATATTTTCACCAAAACCATTCCCGCTATTATCTGGTTTGACTGGGATATGGACGCGCTGACCCGCCAGTTTCTGGGGCATATCGAGGATGAACGGGCGATATTGGTGGCGGTCAGTCCGGAAAACAAAATACAGCTGGTGCTTTACGGCAGCGAGGCCGACGCGGACGATACGGCGCGGCTGAAGGCCTATGCCCTTGCCATGAAAACCGAGGAAACGCTGGGCGCGTACCATGTGCTGTGTGAGGAAAGCACACGCAACAGCTGGCGGTACTATCTGGCGGTGCCCGAGGCGCTGTGCGCCCAGTCGATGGGCTGCAGCAACCTGCTGTTTACGGCGCTGTTCCTGGTGGTGCTGCTGGGCGGGATCTTCATTATCGCACTGCGCGTGCGCCACATCATCCAGCCCATCCGCCAGCTAGGCAGCCGGCTGGAGCTGGCCTGCAGCCAGCAGCAGCAGCTGGAGCTGGAGCTCAATTCGCACAAGCCGTTTTTGTACACGTCGTACCTGCGGCGCATGCTGTCGGGGCATGTGGCGTCCGAGGACGAGTTCAAGTACATGCTGCACTTCTTCGGTATCGACGGCGAGGGCCTGCGCTATATGGTGCTGTACTGCTCCGCCTATGCGCAAAACGAGCAGGAAGCCGACACCCTGACCATCCCCAAGATCCTGTCCGAGGAGATCGCCGCGGCGCTGCAGACCGCCTATCCCGCCTATTCGTATACGACGCTGGACAAGAGCTTTGTTACGCTGGTTACCTACGGCCCCAATGTAGACGATCCGCTGATGGATCTGCAGACCCGCGTGGTGAAGCTGCACGACGAGCTGCTGGCGCGCCACAACATCTGGTTTTACGCGGGCGTGGGTACGCTGTGCACGCATCCCATGACCCTGTGGGAGTCCTTTGAGCAGGCGCGCGCGGCCTCGCGCTATGCTTCGCGCAGCCACGTGTTTCTGCCCTACGAGGTCATCGGCAAGAAGACCGCCGACGTGTACTACCCCATCGAGATTTCCGCCAAGCTGCTGCACTTTATCACCACCGGCAACACCCAGCAGGTGCAGGAGATGTTCCAGCTGATCTACCGCGAAAACTTTACCGAGCGGTCGCTGCCGCTGAACATGCTTAATTACCTGCTGTCCGATATCCGCAACACGCTGATGCGGGCGCGCTTTTCCGTGCCGGCGGACGCGGCCGGCGACGGCAAGGCGCTGCGGCAGATCGACGAATACCTGGCCAAGCAGGCCACCTTGCCGCTTTGCGAAAGTATCGCCGTGGAGCTGTGCCGGTTTTTCAGCGAAACGGCAAAGCCCGCCGATCCCATTCCGGAGATCCGCGAGTATCTTAAGAAAAACTACGGCGATCCGTCCATCTGTTTAAGCATGCTTTCCAACCAGTTCCATATTTCCGAAAGCTATCTGTCCCACCTGTTCAAGGAAAAAACGGGCGAAAATTTCTCCGTACATCTGGAAAACCTGCGCCTCAAGGAGGCCGCCAAACGCCTGAAAAATCCGGAGCGGTACGGCAATGCGCTCAGCATCAATTCCCTGTATCTCGAGGTCGGCTACAACTCCGCCGTCACCTTCCGGCGCGCCTTCAAAAAGCGATTCGGCATGACGCCCAGCGAAATGAGCAAATCAGGCAAATGATACGCAAAGCCTGCGCGCCATAGGTTATGTTGGGGCGGAGGACGCGGAGTTATTGATTTTGGGCTTTATTTATCGTAACTATTTTGTGCGTTATTGTTTGGGCGCCATTCGTTTCCTGCGGAAACATCATGGCTGTGTGAGGCTGCAGCTCTTTTTTGCGTACAACAGGAATTGAAATTACTCTAGAGTGGTCATTGCTTATCGCCGGGGGACGGCTTGGCCGGAGGCGATGCCGGAATAGCTTGCGGTATAGATTTCACGCACAGACTGCATCTGCACGGTGACAAAGTCGTTTTTGAAGGCCAGCAGCATATCCAGGCCGCAGGGGCTGTCGCCGATGATGTGGCAGGTGAGGCGCAGCAGGGCGGGGGCGATCCAGCCGGCGGAGGCGATGCAGGGCTCCTGCGTGCCGGGGAACACCGAGCGCACCCATTCGCCCTTGCCAAAGGGCAGGGCGCAGCGGCCCGCAGCGTTTTCCCAGGTGAGCTCGTGCGGCGCGAGGCGGAGCGTTTGCAGCTGCATCGGATTTGAGGCAAAGGCGTAGTCCCGCCCGACACAGCGGGCGAAGGCGTCGTCGTTTGGCAGGGGGCGCAGGGCGAGGGTGTGCAGCGTTTCGTGCAGCGCGTCCCATGCGGCTTGTGAACAGGGTGCGCCGGACAGGGCCGGATATACCTCCTGCCAGAAGGCGCGATAGATTTTCTGCACGCCGATGGGATCCAGCTGGGTATCGGCGGTGGTGCAAAACACGGTTTCGCGGTCGGGCAGGCACACGGCCAGCTGGCCGCCGAGGCCGTACATGGCAAAGCCGTTATGGCGCGTGCGCCAGAACTGGTAGCCATAGCCGAAACGCTCCTCGGCGCTTGATTGCAGCGGGGTTTCGATCTGCTTCTGGGTGGCCTCGCGCAGGTACCCTTCCAGCGGCGTGCCCTTGCCGCCGGCCATGCAGAATTCTGCGACCTTCGTGAGGTCGTGCAGCGTCATCACCAGCCCCGTGCCGCCCTGGCACACGCCCACGGGATCGGTCATCCAGCGCTTTTCATCCGTTGCACCAAGGGAATCAAACAGGCGTCGCTGTAAAAAATCCAGCAGCGGCATACCGGTCAGCCGCTGCACCAGCGCAGCCAGTGTGTGGGAGGCGGAGGTATCGTAGCAAAACACCGTCCCGGGCGCGTGCGTCGGGGGCACGGTGAAAAACGTGCGCGTCCAGTCGTCGTCATCCGCCAGCTTATAGGTGGTCTGGCGGTGGCAGGTGGCCATACGCAGCATGTCGCACAAGGTGGTGTGCGCCAGCGCGTCGGGCACAGGGTCCGGCAGCTTGTCGGGGAAATAGGCGCAGATGCGGTCGGTCAGCTTTAGCTTGCCGTCCGCCTGCAGCAGGCCGACGGCAAGCGAGGTCATGCTTTTGGAAACCGAAAACATCCGGTGCGGCGCATCGTTTTGAAACGGCGCCCAGCTGCCCTCCGCTACCGTTTGCCCGTGCTGTGTCAGCGTAAAGCCGTGCATGCAGACCCCGTCGCTGTCCAGCCGGTCAACCATGCGGGCGACGGCGGGAGCCAAAGCGTTGGTTTGTGTCACCATCCAATCACTCTCCGTTTGCGTTTATAGGGTACAGTTTCTACATGCGGACGGAAAAATCTTTTTTCCACAGATGCATTTTACCGCCAATGATGCTATGCTGTCAGAAACGGCAAAGGAGGATGTATATGCGCTACCAGAATCCGATTTTGATGGGCGATTATTCCGATCCGGACGTTGTGCGTGTCGGGGAGGACTACTATATGGTATCCTCGTCGTTTACGTACCTGCCGGGTATCCCGGTGCTGCACTCGCGTGACCTGGTGCACTGGCGGCTGATCAGCTACGCGGTCAAGTCGCTGCCGTTTGCGCGCTATAACGTACCGGTGCACAAGTGCGGCACATGGGCGCCGAGTATCCGGCATCACGACGGGCTGTTTTATGTGTATGTCTGCCTGCCCGACGAGGGTCTGCTGGCCTGCACGGCGGCGGATCCGGCGGGCGAGTGGCGGGTACATTATGTCAAGGACGTCACCGGCTGGATCGATCCGTGCCCGTTTTGGGACGACGACGGCAGCGCATACCTGCTGCACGCGTTTGCCGCCAGCCGCGTGGGCATCAAGAGCGTGCTGTATCTGCACCGCATGAGCGAGGACGGGCTGACCATCCTGGATAACGGCAGGCCGGTGTTTGACGGCGGCACGGAAAACGAGACCACGGAAGGCCCCAAGATGTACAAGCGCGACGGAATGTACTATATTTTCGCGCCGGCCGGCGGGGTAACGGGCGGCTGGCAGCTGGCCATGCGTGCCGCTACGCCCTACGGCCCTTACGAGGTCCGGCGCGTGCTGGAGCAGGGCGCGACCGATATCAACGGCCCGCATCAGGGTGGTTGGGTGGACACGCCGTTCGGCGAGGACTGGTTTATCCATTTTCAGGATGTGGGCGTGTACGGGCGCATCCCGCATCTGCAGCCTGTCCATTGGGCGGACGGCTGGCCCGTGATGGGCCGGGGCGGCGAGCCGGTGTGGGAATACACGGCGCCCCGGGCAAGCGAGATCACGCAGACGGAGATCCCGACCTCCGACGAGTTTCAGGACGGCATCCATCGGGCGTGGCAGTGGCAGGCCAACCCGCAGAGCACCTGGTACGAGTGCAGCCGGCAGGGTTTGCGGCTGTATGCGGCGCAGGCGCCGTCGCTGTTTGAGGCGGGGCAGTACCTGTCCCAGCTGATGCAGAAATTCGGGTTTTCCATGCAGGTGCGGCTTACGCTGCACCCCGACACGCTGGAGGACTGCGCGGGAATCGCGGTGATGGGGTACACCTATCACTATCTGGCGCTGTACGCGGGTGAGCTGCGGCTGGTGCGCGGCACGGCGGAGGACCGAGGCCGCCATGTGCCCGTCAGGGTGCGCGAAACCGTGCTGGCGTACCGTCCTGTCGCCGGCGATACGGTGGTTTTGCAGCTGCAGATCCGAAACGGGCGCGTCCGCTTCTTCTACGGCGAAGCCGAGCCCGCCGCCACGCCTATCGGCAGTGAAGCCGCCCTCTCCTGCGGCGGCTGGACAGGCGCGCGCCCGGGTATCTTCGCCATGAGCAAATCGCCGTCTGTAGGCAGCGCCGTGTTTGCCTATTGCCGTTTCGGCGGATTATAACCTATATATATATATAGAAGAAATCCCGCGTTTTTCATAACGCGGGGTCAGCCTGTCAAAAAAGCCCAATCTGCTATTGCGGCTCCGCTTGATATACATCAA
>DAOPIR010000001.1:0-66184 GCA_035399245.1 Candidatus Limiplasma sp. | reverse complement strand
TAACAATTTGCTGGAATAGACCATTTCTGAAAAATAGGGAACGCCGCTATCGCTTATCTCATAAGCGATAGCGGCGTTTTGTCGAAATTTCTAATATTGGGGAAAGATAGCGTAAGGGTTAAATGTCAAATACATGGATGGCAATGAAAGAAGGGAGCAGCACACGAAAATATCGTTAACAATAAATATATGGCGAATAACTATAAACGGCCGCGCATTTAGATGCGCGGCCGTTTTGTGCCGGTTCAGAGGCACTGCCCCTATCGTTTCCTAATTCGTATTCGCCTCAATGTACTCCTCCAAGCACCAGTCGTTGTCGCGCATGGTGATGGAGTGGGGCAGGCCGACGTAGCGGATGTGCCAGCACTCGGCAATATAGCCGGTGATGTCCTCCTTGCCCTCCTGATAGCGGATAATGAAGCCGTAATCCCAGCAATTCGCCGCCAGCCACACCTGCTGCGGTGTGCCCTTGAAGGTGGTATCGGCGACGGTGATATCAAACGCGAGGCCGAGCTGATGCTCACTGGTTCCGGGATCGGCCACGGTGAGGCGGGTAACGCTGTAGGCGCTCTCGCGGGAGCGGCCTTCGGCGATCAGATTGTTCACCGATTCGTCAAACAGCTCTTCCTGATAGCTGTAGCTGCGGTAGCCGGCGCTGATCTGCCAGCCGGTAACGCCCTGGGCCGCGGCGGCCGTAAACATGGTCTTGAGTGCGGCGACGGCGGTGGGATCGCCCTCGATTTCGCTGCCCATAACCTTTACCAAAGAGCTTGGCAGCACGTTTTTCAAAAGCACCAGATTATCGGGCACATAGTCCGCGTCCAGCGGATTATCCGCATTGACGAGCACAGGCAGGGTGTTGGGGTTTGGGGTGGGCGTAATGGTGACCATAGCGGCGTTTTCGTCCATCACGGCGGCCAGCGTCATGCTGCCGATCACGCCGTCCACGTCCAGATCGTTCTGACGCTGGAACAGGCGTACGGCTTCTTCCGTGCCGCTGCCAAACTGCCCGTCGATCTCTCCGGTGTAATATCCCAGCTCCTTAAGGCGCTGCTGAACGGTGCGCACACGGTCGGAGTCCTCACCTTTTTTGATCACGGACGGCGTAGGCGACGGCGTGGGCGTTGCCACATAGGTCTGCGCGCTGCCGGAGTACAGCAGCGTCAGCGTCGCCTCGCCGGCCAAGCCGTCGGCGTCCAGTCCGGCCTGGGATTGGAACAGCTTCACGGCCTCGGCCGTGCCGTCGCCAAACTGGCCGTCCACCACGCCGTCGTAATACCCTAGATCCTTCAGCGCCTGCTGCAGCGTGGTTACATCGTCGCTTTCCATGCCGCGCTTGAGCACCATGGCGGTGGGTGTAGGCGTGTTGTTGGGATCAATGGTCACGTCGAGCATGCTGGCGATGTTTGCGGTCGGGGTCGGTGTGGCGTTGCGCTCGGTTTCCAGCGTTTGATATGTGCTCAGGG
This sequence comes from Candidatus Limiplasma sp., assembly GCA_035399245.1. Taxonomy (GTDB): domain Bacteria; phylum Bacillota; class Clostridia; order Christensenellales; family Aristaeellaceae; genus CAXXOK01. The sequence goes on along the minus strand of DAOPIR010000001.1, from coordinate 64,718 downwards.
TGCGCGGCAGCAGGATTGCGATTCCCACGCAGGCCAGCGCCAAAATCACCCATAACAGGATGCGCGTCCATTTCATCAGCGGTGTTCTCCCCACAAGGTGTCCGGATATTGGCCCTGCTGTGTCAGGGCTTGCAGCGCCTGTTCCACCAGCGGGCGATCCTGCCGGTAGGTAATGCCGTACCAGCGCTCGGAGGTCTGGGATACCTTCACGCGGACACGGCCCGCCTGCAGCAGCTCATCTACCGCATACGGCAGATAAAACTCCGCCTTTTCGACGTTTTCCGCCAGCGCGCGATCCAAAAACGCGGGGAAAAGCTCCTTGAGATACCGCGTCATCGCCTGGGGAAACGCCCACATATTCATGCTGACGGTGGCGTTTGCGCTCAGGCGGGTGTAGGTGGTTCCGTCCTCGGTCACCAGCGGGCCGTCCACGGTGGAAATGATGTGCGTGCGCTCGGCAATGGAGCGCAGATACCCGTCGTCGGATACGCTGCATACCCCGCGCGACACGAACCCCGTTTCGCTGAGCGTGTTTTTAAGCAGATAGCCGATCATGGCAAAATCATCATCGGACTGCACCTCCTGCAGGTGCCTGACCGCCAGGCGAAACGCCTCCGCACCGTAAAAATCGTCGGCATTGATTACGCAAAACGGCGCGTCCAGCTGATCGCGTGCCGCCAGCACCGCATGGCCCGTGCCCCAGGGCTTGACGCGCTCTGCCGGCAGCGTATAGCCGGCGGGCAGGTCGTCCAGCTCCTGATAGGCGTATGATATGGGAAACTGCACGCGCTGCGAAAGCAAACGGCGGAAATCCGCTTCGTTTTCGCGCTTGATCACCAGCACCGCACGGCCAAAGCCGGCGCGTTTGGCGTCGTACAGGGAATAATCCAGAATAAATTCGCCGTGCGCGCCGATGGGATCCATCTGTTTCAGGCCACCGTAGCGGCTGCCCATACCGGCGGCCATGATCAGCAGAATCGGTTGCTTTTTCATGATTTCGGTCCTCCTTGCCTGTGTTGTTTCATTATAGCATACCGGCGTGTTTTCGTCAGCCGCATTCGGGGTGCAAAACAAAAATACAAACCATGTATAACGAAATTATATAGCAAATATTACAAGATGTGGCGTAAGTATTGACACATTGTATCATATGTGGTATAGTCTACCCGAAAAACTTGGGAAGAGTTTTCGTGCGAATGATTATAACATAGGCTTGCAGAGCTGAATTCATCATAGGGCGGCTGGTAATATCTCTGACACTTTTCAATGTGGGACGGCGCAGAGTATTACAGCTTCATTTCATAATCGCGGAGGCTTTGGATGGAGAAGCAACTCAAGGTAACCTATCACCATAACAGCGGGTTTTCCGTGCAGGTGGGCAGCACTTTGCTGGTGTTTGACTATTGGGAAGGCGAACGCAGGCGTCTGTCGCCGGTGGGGCAGCTGAACACCAAGATTTTATCGGTGTTTGAGGAAGTGTATGTGTTTGTCAGCCACGTGCATCCCGATCATCTGGATCCGGTGATCTACGAGTGGCGCGAGCAGCTGCCCGACATCAACTACATCGTATCGTCGGATCTGCCCATCGGCAAGCGCGGCAAGCGCATCGCCCCGCTGGAGACGCTGGAGCTGGCCAAGGATATCAGCGTAACGGCGTATCCTTCCACCGATCTGGGCGTCAGTTTTCTGGTAAACGCCTATGGCATGAACATCTTCCACGCGGGTGACCTCAACCTGTGGCACTGGCGGCAGGAAAGCACGCTGCGCGAGATCGAGGCCGCCGAGGAAGAGTTTTATAAGGCGTGCGACCCCATTCCGGTCGGCACGATCGACCTGGCGATGTTCCCCGTGGACCCGCGGCAGGGCGAGATGTACGACGCCGGCGCAAACCACTTCATCCTTTCCAAAAAACCGCGCCTGTTCATCCCCATGCACTGGCAGGACCGCCCCGAGGTGGCGATCGACTTTGCGCGCCGCGCCAGCACCCAGCATACCGAGGTGATCGCCATGACGCACGCGGGCGAATCGGCTACGATTACCTTCAGCGAGAATTACATTGACGTGCATATTGTGGAGCCGCCCAAGGACCTGACCGATCTGCCGCTGCCCAATTCCTATACCCCCAAGCACACCCCAAAGGATCCGGATGACCCGTTCGTAGATACCGACCTGCCGGTGGACTTGTCTTAGGCAGGAAAACGAGGAACAAATCCCTTGCACGCCGGCGACCGGATTTCCGCCGGCTTGGGTCTGCGAAACCTTCGATGCAGCGCTGCTGCTACTTCAGGTTTCGCAAACCCAATCTGACGAAAATCTGCTTCGCCATCGCACAAACGTTTTATTCCTCGTTTCCTGGGGAAACGCTGCATACTTACTAAAAAAAGCCTGCAAATCATGATGAAGTGCAGGCTCTCTTGCTATACGGCTGTACAGGCCGCTGAAAGGATCGAAACGATAGGGTTTACTTTTTAAACACACCCGTGCAATCAACGCAGGATGTTCGCATGGGAATCGAGGGGATCAGACGGGATGGGGGACGTTTCCCTCAACGGTGATGGTCACGCTGCTCGTTGTGGTGTAGGTGCGTTTATCGGAGCGATCATGCATAACCGTGATGGTATAGGTGATGGTGTACGTGCCGGGTGTGTTGCTGGAGAACTCAGCAGTGGAAACAAACTGCGCTTCCCTCTCAAAGAACCGGCCGGACGCGGTATAGGGAATGCTCCAGCTTTCGTTGACAATCACCCAGTCTTCGCCGCCCAGATGAAGCTGCTGGCTGTTTTTCTGGGAAGTAAACGTCGTCGTGGCGGTCAGATTGGCGGTTTCACCGAGGCGGATGGTGTAAGCATCCGATACCAGTGATGTTGATACGGTGAATACAGGCGCACCGGAATTATCGCTGTCTGCAAACGCCGCTAAAGAAACACCGAAGGTAAGCAGTAACGCCAGGGTAAGAGCAACAAGCTTTTTCATACGTATTCCTCCTCATAGTTTATTGTATCGGACGCCCTTATGCATCCGGTAGTAACGCGGGTATCCCTGCGGGGCGCTGCTATCGGCATGATGGGAAGCAAAATATGCAGGCTATAATGTCGCCGGAAGGATCTTTCTTTGCTTTGTTCCTTTTCACTTCTCCATAAATGCAGTGGCGGTGTCTTGTACAGCGCGTATTTTGTTGGGATAGAAACGGGTGGGCTGTCCATGCAACCGAGGCTACTGTTAGTATAACGAATCGTGGTTACATAGCAGTTACATCAATTGAACTTTTCGCGATATCTTGCGTTATGTTAAAAGATAATCAAAAAAGCCATGCGCATTTCGCGTCATGGCTTGCGCCGCCGCTTTTCCAAGCGCGGCAATGCGGAGCTGGCTTTGCCGGATTACCGGCTGTATTTGCCTGTTTTTACTTCGTTGATAAACGAATCGATACGGCTTACCTGCGGGGTGGCCTGGGCGTCGCGCACGGCTTGCTCGCGGTCGTAGGGAATCTGGATCATTTGGATGGTAAAGGGTGCGTTATCGGGGGTTTCTTCGCCGTCCAGCAGGGCGTAGCAGCAGTTAGGGCGGCCCAGCGCGTTGCCCACGCTGCCGCAGTTGAAAAATATCTTGTCGTCCAGCGACCGCAGGGACTGGCGGTGCGCGTCGGCATAGCCGGCCACATCGCAATCCTCGCCGTCCGCGTTGGTAAACAGCGGCAGGATGTCCTCCTTGGGGTTTTGGGCGTGGATGAGGTGCGCCATGGTCGGCCTTCCGTGAAACAGGCGGATGCGGCGGCCCGAGAGCGTGATGGTTTTTTCCAGCGGCAGCTCCCGCAGGGTGTTCAGGCGCTGCTCGCCGAGCTGCTCCCAGTAAAAATGATCGGGTTCAAAGGATTTATAGCCCACAAACACATCCCAGTTGCCGCCCAGCACCAGGTCGCAGTGCGCCATGGCCCAGTCGAAGGTATAGTCGCTGGAGGGACCTTTGCCCACGATATCGCCCAGACAATAGATTTTGTCCGGGCGTTTTAACGTCAGGTCGCGTTCCAGCGCGTCGGTAGCGGGACGGTTGCCGTGCAGATCGGCAATCAGGGCGATTCGCATGGTTACGGTTTCTCCTTCCAGGTAAGAACGGTGACGTTGGTTAGGGTATGCAGCTGCCGGCGCAGCTTGGGTTTGGGGTTTACGGCGCAGGCATGGGCGCACAGCCGCAGCATGGGCAGGTCATGGGCGCTGTCGCCATAGGCAAAGGAGGTTGCAAAGTCCAGCTGATCGCCGGTTTCGTCCAGATAGGCCTGGAGCCGGAGCGGCTTTTGGTCGCCGCGGCAGTTGGGGCCGAGCATGGTTCCGGCAAAGCAGCCGTCCTCCCCCTGGGAAAACTGTGTGCCCAGCACCGCGGTCAGGCCGAGTATGTCCTTGAGCGGGTTCAGATAAAACGCGGGCGACGCGGAGACCAGCAGCACGTCGTGGCCTGCCTGCCGGTGGCGGCGGATGGCCGCGATCCCCTGGGGGTACAGGCGCGGCACGAGCACCGTGCGGCAAAAATCCTCCGCGACAGCAAGATACTGCTCACGCCTGAGACCCTTTAGAAACTGCAGCCCCATTTCCTTGGCGCGCTGCGGCGATATCAGCCCAAGCACAAACAGCGATCCCGCAGCCGCAAAGCGCAGCATATCCGCCGCCTTGCACAGCTTTTTGCGCCGGGCGTAGCGGATGAACAGAAGGATCGAATCACCGCCGATTAGCGTTCCGTCAAAGTCAAAGAGCGCGTAGGTTTTGCGCATGCAGCAGACCCTTTCGATTAGAATAGGATTAGTATACCCAATCCCGTAAAATACCGCAAGGAAAACCAACGCGGCCACGCCGGCTTTTTAGTGTGCCGCAATAACTGCGCTTTCTTTGCGGGCATGGCTATAATTTGCATGGCTGCTTGCGGCTGAGCTTGTTTTGATACATCAGCAGATCGGTCGTGCGGATCAGGTCTTCCACCTGGTAGCGCTCGGAGTTATCCACATACACGGCCCCGTAGCTCAGCGTGGTTGCAAACGGCTGCCGGGCCGAATACTCCCGCAGCACCTGATCGATGCGCCGGATATAGGACTGGCCGATATCCTGCGGCGATTCCAGAATCACGAAAAACTCATCCCCGCCAAACCGGCATACGAAGTCCTCGTAATTGGCGCCGGAGAGCAGGATTTTGGATACGTCCTTCAATACGATATCCCCGGTAGTGTGGCCGTACTCGTCGTTGATATGCTTAAAGCCGTCCACGTCGATCATGATGGCGGTAAACGGTTCCTGCGATTTCAGCTTGTACTGCAGCCGGCTTTCCATCTGTATGCGCGAGTTGAGCAGCGTCAGCGGATCCTTTTGCAGCTCGCAGCGCTCCATCAGCAAAAACGTAATAAACAGTGCCAGCGTATAGGCGGGTATGCCCAGCGACAGGCCGTAAAACAGCGTTTGCAGCACCGTGCCCAAAACCGGCAGCAAGATCAGCGTCAGGATAATCTGGGTAATCCGGCCTGTGATCATCTGCTTGTTGCGGAAAAATCCGATAATGACGGCACTGGCAAACAGGATGGCAAACACGTTGCCGATATATACCCCGATGCCGCGGTGGTACACATTGGCGCTGTCGATGGAAAACAGCAGGCCGTCCCAAACCAGGTTACACAGCACAAAGCCGAGGTTTACATAAACCGGAATTAAATAGAGGTAAAATCGTTTTTTGTTTTTTCCCTTGGATGCAAAGATCAAAAAATCCAGATAGCGCAGCCCCATGGCTACGGGCAGGATGTTGCAGGAGAAAAACAACAGGTTGCAGATGTAGTTCAACGGGATCAGGGCCGTGTTGTCCGTATCGGCGAAGATCCAGGAAAAAACTTCAAAAAATCCCGCGATGGCAACCGATAAAATGAAACTCCGGTACAGCTTGGTGGAATAGCTTTGGATGGCTTTTTGCCTGTAGAGGAAAAAATACATGATCAGGTTGAGAAAAACGCTGAATAGCAATAAATCGCAATAATTGATATTATTGACAGAAATCATAAAATTCTCCTATCCATCGGCCATAGCCATATCATGTTATTTAGTAACATCTTACCACAAACGGTAAAAAAGGGATAGCAAATTCTGCTGCCGGTCCGCATCCACAACCGGTTTTGCCGGCCGATCGTTTCATTGACAGCCTATGTGCCGTATGCTATTCTTAACGCAGAAAACCAAGGAAATCCAAAGAGGTGATACGATGGCAGGCGTAACCTATCAATGTCCCAACTGCGGGTCATATTTGCGGTTCCGGCCGGAGCTTCAGGCATGGAAATGCGACTCGTGCGACAGTGTGTTTGACGAAAAAACATTGCTTGCCAAGGCAAAAGAGCACGAGCACGACCACGGTGGTGAAAAGGCCGCGCAAACGGACGAAAAAACCACGCAGGTTGTGTACCACTGCCCCAGCTGCGGCAGCGAAGTGATTACCGACGAGACGACCGTAGCCACCCACTGCTACTATTGCCATAACCCGATTGTGCTGGAAGGCAAGCTGACCGCCGATATGCGGCCCGAAAAGGCGCTGCCGTTTACCATCAGCAAGGAGATGGCGGTGGAGCGCTTTATGCAATGGGTATCCAAAAAGCGGTTTGTGCCCAAGGGTTTTTTTGCCAAGGACCAGGTAAAGAACATTCAGGGCGTGTATTACCCGCACTTTGTAACCGACTGCGAGATCGACGGCTCCTACGAGGGCGAAGGCCGCAATACCTCCGTGGCCCAGACCCCCAACTATACCGTGACCACCACCCAGCACTACGCTTTCAAGCGCCGCGCGGATATCAGGTTCAGGGGGCTTATGCGGCCGGCGCTCCAGAGCAGCGACCGCAAGCTGTCCGACGGCATTCATCCGTTTCCGCTGGAGGATATGAAGCCGTTCTCGGGCGCGTACCTGGCGGGCTTTGTGGCCGAGCGCCGCGATATCGACGTGGCGGACGCCACCGCTGATATCCCCCAGGAGCTCGACGGCTATGTACGGCCGCTTTTATCCCCGTCGCTTTCCTATCAATCGCACAGCGGCACCACGGACGCCAGGGTAAAGCAATCGCACAGCCAGTATGTGCTGCTGCCCACGTGGGTGATCAGCTATCACCGGCAGGGCGATAAGGAACCGTATTATTTTGCCATGAACGGCTGCACCGGCGAGGTGTGCGGCAAGCTGCCCATCGCCGGCGGCAAGCTGTGGCTGACCGGCGGGCTGCTGTCCGCACTGTGCTTTGGCGTATATTGCCTGATGGCGTACTTCCTGTTTTAAAGGAGGGGTAAACCATGATGAAACGGATACTGGCGCTGGGGCTGGCAGCTGCTATGCTGCTTGGCTGCGCCGCGTTTGCCCAGGAGGAAGCGGCGGACACCCGCGTGATTGACTATGCGCAGATGTTTACAGACGAGCAGGCGGAAACGCTGCAGGCCGAGATCATCGATTTTCAGGAGAACACAGGCTATGATTTTGTGATCCTGACGACCAATGAAGACACCGGATACGACGACTACTATCAGCTGGCGCAGGACTTTGCCGCGGCCAAGTCGCTGGGCCTGGGCATGAACAACACCCTGCTGTTTTGCTATGTGGACCTGTACACCGGCGGGTATTACTACATCACCGTTTTCGGCGATCTGGAAAACCTGATGGTCAACGAGGATATCCAGTATCTGATCGATAACGGCATGGAGTATATCAATGACGGCGATTTCGTCGGCTGCTTTACGTGGACGATGCGGATGATGACCGAGGCGCTGAACAATCTGGGCATTATGGAGAGCACCCGCGTGTTTGACTATGCCGAGATGCTGACCGACGAGGAAACCGAAACGCTGGAAAGCGCGATTGCGGATTTCCGCGCGCTGACGGGGCATGACTTCGTGTACCTGTCCACCTATGAAGAAATGACCGGCAACGAAAACGGCGATTATATGCAGGAATTTTACAGCTATCACGGCTTTGGCGACGGCGACGCGCGCAGCGGCGTGATGATCTATCTGGATTTGAACGCCGGCAGTTATTACATTCAGAATTTCGGCGATATGGACACCTATGTGCCCCAGGAAGAGCTAAACGCCATATTGGAGCAGTGCAATCCGCTGATGAGCGAAGGCGAAATCCTGCAAGCGGTGCTGACGGTGATTGACGGATATGCCGCGCACTTTGCGCAATAACAGGGCACGGAGGGTGAAACGATGAAGCGGATTACGCGGGGACTGGCGCTGCTGATGCTGTGCATGCTGCCGCTTGCGGCGGCGGCGCAGCAGCGCGTGTATGATTACGCAGATGTGTTTACGGCGGCGGAGGAACAGCAGATCACCAATGCCGTTGATGCGTTTATTACGCAGACGGGGATGGACTACGCCGTGCTGACGATCAATGAAAACATCGGCACGCAGGACGTCCATGTGGTGGCGCAGTCGTACTATCAGTCGCTGGGGCTTGGCACGGGCGACGATGCCTCCGGCGCGCTGTACTACCTGAATTTCAATACCAATAATCGCTATGAATACCTGTACACCGACGGCCGGATGATCGATTATATGACCGATACCCGGGTGGAAAATGCGCTGGATCAAAGCAATCCCCTGCTCAAGCAGGGCTTGTACGCGGACGGCGCACTGGCCATGATCGCGGCGGTGCAAAGCTATGTTGCGCAAGGGATTCCCGACAACCAGTTCCGTTATGACACGGATACCGGCGAAATCCTGTCCGTCAGCAACGATGCGGATTCGCCGGCATGGATGAGCGTGGTGCAGGCCTATATGGACCAGGGCAACCCCGAAGGCGAGTATCGCTACGATCCGGATACGGACACGGTGTACTTTGTGCGCTATTCCGCCATCACGACGACCGAAGCGCTGATCGGCGCGGCCGCCTGCCTGCTGATCGGGCTTGCGTTTGTGCTGGGCATCCGCTCCCGCTACAAGCTGAAGGGCTCGACCTACCATTACGATTATCAGACCAATTCCGACCTCACCATGACCGAAAGCGACGACAAATATCTGCGCACTACGGTTACGCGCACGCGGCGTGTGCAGGCATCCGGCGGCGGTGGCCGCGGCGGCGGGTTCAGCGGCGGCGGTGGCGGCAGCGGGGTGCATTCCGGCGGCGGTGGCGGCGGCGGACGCGGCTTTTAATAGGCGGCAGTTTAACCTTGCTGATTGGGAGAATAATGGATGATGGAACCGGAACCTTGGATGAACGATCGAATTGCGGCGGCGGAACGCGGCGAAAACCCTACGGTGATCCTGAAAATGAAGAGCGGGTACGCAGTGCTGGGTGACTATCAGCACTTGCCGGGGTACTGCGTGCTGATCGCGGTGCCGCGGGCGCAGTCGCTCAACGGGCTTTCGCTGGAGGGCCGGGCGCAGTTTACGCAGGATATGATGCTGATCGGCGATGCGATTGACGCGGCGTGCAAGCCGGCAAAGCTCAATTATGCGGTAATGATGAACCTGGACTGTTTTCTGCATGGGCACATCTGGGCGCGCTACGCCTGGGAACCGGACGCATACCGTATGGGGCCCGCGTGGAGCTATCCCGGGGAAACGCGCTGCGATCCCGAGGTATACTATACCGCGGCAAAGAACGTTGCGCTGCAAGCCGCGCTTAAGGCCGCGCTGCAAAAGCGGCTGGCCGACATCGGATACTGGGAGGACGCATAGGCATGCCGGTACGGTGCGTATGGGCGCAGGGCGAGGCTATGATCCGCTATCACGATACGGAGTGGGGCAAGCCCGAGCACGACGACGCCAAGCTGGCCGAAATGCTGTTGCTGGAAGGTTTTCAGGCGGGGCTGTCGTGGGCGGTGATCCTCAACAAACGGGATAATTTCCGCAAGGCGTTTGCGGGGTTTGATCCTGTGAAGATCGCCGCGTTTGATGAAAGCGATGTGCTGCGGCTTTTGCAGGACCCCGGCATTGTGCGCAACCGCCGCAAGATCGAGGCCGCGATCGGCAACATGCGCGTGTTCCTTGCCATTGCGGAGGCGTTTGGCTCGTTTGACCGCTATCTGCTGTCGTTTGCGCCGGATGCGCCGATCATCGGCGGACAGGAGCTGGTTTGCTCCTCGCCGCTGTCGGACGCAATCAGCAAGGATCTCATTAAGCGCGGCATGCGCTACATGGGCACGGTAACGGTGTACAGCTATCTGCAGGCGATCGGCATCGTGAACGACCACGACCCGCTGTGCGATTACAAATTCCGCTGAGGAGAACGCAATGACCATCAAAATCAGGTACCATGCCCCGATTGAGAAGATCGGGCGGATTGAACAGGGGGACTGGATTGACCTGCGCGCCGCCGAAGACGTAACGCTGCAAGCGGGCGAAGCGCGGCTGATATCGCTGGGCGTATCGATGCGGCTGCCGGAGGGCTGTGAGGCGCATGTGGTGCCGCGCAGCTCCACGTTTAAGCGCTGGGGCATACTGCAAACCAATTCGATGGGCGTGATTGACGAGAGCTATTGCGGCGACGAGGACATCTGGCGCATGCCGGTGTACGCCGTGCGCGACACGCACATCGCCGTCAACGACCGCATTTGCCAGTTCCGCATCGTGGAAAAGATGCCGCCTGTTGCCTTTGAAGAGGTGGACGGCATGCAGGCGGAATCGCGCGGCGGCTTTGGCTCCACGGGCGACAAATAAACGGAGAAGGCATATGGCGCATAACGATCGGAAACGCAATAGAATATACGTGCTGCTGGCGGTGCTGGGCATCGTGCTGCTGCTTATATATTTCGGCGCCAATCAGGACGATTATTACAACACCGCTGTTTTTGCCGACGCGTTTACCGCCGCGGCGGATGACGCGTCCGCCGTGCAAAGCGACCGCCTGATGCTGGAAAAAGGCAGCTATACCTTCACGGTTTCCTACACGGCCACCGGCGAAGCCACCGCCGAGATTATCAACGATCTGACTGCCGACGGGCAGGGCAATCCTTCGCCTGTGCTGGCGAGCGTGGCGCTTGACCCGAATCAGACCGAAGCAACGCTTACCCTCACGCTGGACCAAACCACGCGCGGTATCCGTGTGGTGCTGCGCGGCCAGGTAACCGCGGGCGTAACGCAGGTGCTGTCCGATCAGCCGGTGTGGAGCGACACGGCGTTTTACCTGCTCTGTATCGTGCTGGCGGCCGGCGTATTCGTGTGGCTGGCACGCCGCGACAGGAATACGAAAGGTTTTCCCGAGGGACTGGCGCTGGCGGTATGCCTGATCGCCGGCGGTGTGGCGTCGCTGCCGGTGATGCGCGATTTCTTTGTCTACGGGCATGATCTGGCGTTCCATTTAACGCGCATCGAGAGTATCAAAGACGGGCTTTTAAGCGGCCGGTTCCCCGTGCGTATCGACCCGACGTTTTTAAACGGTTATGGGTATGCGTCCTCGGTGATGTACGGCGATTTGCTGCTATATATCCCCGCGCTTTTCCGGCTGTGCGGCGTGTCGATGATGGTGAGCTGGCAGGCGTTCATCGTGCTGTTAAACGTCACTACCGCCTACCTTACCTACCGCGCGGTCAAGGCGTGGACAGGCAAGGCGGAGGTTGGGCTGATCGCGGGCGTAACCTACACGCTGGGCATCTATCGGCTGATGACGCTGTTTACGCGCGCGGCGGCGGGCGAGGCGCTGGCCATGCTGTTTTACCCGCTGGTGATCGCGGGCATTGTGCAGGTGGTGACCCAAAACAAGGGCACGAAGTGGCTGGTGATCGGCATGACCGGTATGCTGCAGACCCATCTTATCAGCCTGCAGATTGCGGCTATCGGCTGCGCGCTGTACACGCTGCTGTGCGTCGTCCTGCGCAAAACCTCGTGGCGGGCTATCGGCAGGCTGTGCGCGGCGGCGGGTATCACCATCCTGATCAACCTGTGGTTTCTGGTGCCGCTGCTCACGTTTTCCGGCCTCGATCTGGATATCTTCCAGCAGGAAAAGCAGATCTGGCTGTACGCGGCTTATCTGCCGCAGCTGTTTGCCTCGTTTGTCAATCCCTATGCGGGCATGACCACCTTCCCGGGCACCACGGTGGAGATGCCGCTTTCGGTCGGCCTGCTGCTGGGGCTGGGGCTGGTGATGTTCCTGTTCGTTAGCTATCAAAAGCGCGAGAAACGCTTGGACGATACCGCTTTGTATGCCATCGGGCGCGGCGCGGCCATCTTTGCTGGCCTTGCGCTGGTGATGGCCTCGGTCGTGTTCCCCTGGACGTATGTGCGTAAAATTCCGGTTCTCAGCAAGGTTCTGTTTGCGGTGCAGTTTCCGTGGCGCTATCTGGGCGCAGCCTCGGCGCTGCTGGCGATCGTGTTTGCGGTAAGCGCTTATCTGCTGATCAAAAAGCCCGAGCATCGCCGCCTGCTGGTGCTGGGCTGCCTGTTGCTGGCCATCCTCAACGCCGCGCCGTTTATCGATACGGCCATCCAGTCCGACGAGCAGCAGGTGATTGTCGCGGACAAGTACGCCGATTTTGTCGCGCCGGTCTATCTGCCCGGAGATTACTTCTTTGCGGGCACCGACGTGGACACGTACCTCGACCGCGCGCCCGTGCCTGCCGCCGTGGATGGCGATGTGGCGTTTTCCGATTATGACAAACAGTATACAACCGTTTCGTTTGATTACGCCGCGGCGGCCGATACACTGGTGGAGCTGCCGCTGTACGGCTATCCCACCTACCGCGCCACGCTGGACGGCGAAACCGAGCTGACCCTCGCCGCCGGCGACAACAACATCCTCACCGTCGCCCTCCCCGCCGGCACCGGCCACGTGGAGGTCGCCTACGCCCAGCCATGGACGTTCACCGCGGCGGACATCCTGTCGCTGCTATTCATTTTGGCATTGCTTGCATGGACTATCATGAAAAAGCACAGCCATCAAACCATGGGCCCGTAGCTCAGCGGATAGAGCATCTGACTTCGAATCAGAGGGTCGGGGGTTCGAAACCCTCCGGGCTCACCATGGCCGCGGCGGACTGCATTTAGTTCACCGCGGCTTTTTCATATACAAAAAACAGCGGCTTATATTTTATTTCGCCGCTGTGAATTTGGATTGAATATAGAGGTATACAGCGCATATGGAACTATGCAGGCTTGTCTAAGCCGGCGTTGTCTACGCATCAAAATGCAGCGCAACCTGCTGCCGGTTGAGCTCTGCCTGCACGGCATAAAGCTCCGGCGCATGATTAATCGGGCACAGCGCGGCGGCGGTGCCGGCGGCCTGACCGGATACGGCGCATACGGGGATGACACGGGTGATGTCCCACATCGCGTCGGTAACGGAGATGCAGCGGCCCGCGGCAAACACGTTTTGCAGCGCCGCACTGCACAGCGCGCCGAAGGGAAGCTCATACGCCGCGCCGCGCTTGCGCCAATCGGCATACATGCCGACGCTGGTTTCCTCATGCGCGTAGGGGTTGCGCTCGTCCGGCGTGGCGATGCCGGCCAGGCGGCGGGTCATGCGCACCTGCGGGATAGAGGCAACGGCGGTGAGGGCAAGGCCGCGCTGGATGTCGCCGCTTGCGAGAAAATCAGCGTACAGCGTGCGATGCGCCTGCACGGTCATAGCGGACAGCTCCCGTGCGTCCAGCCCGTGATAGCGTGTTTCGCCGGTGTGCTGTGCGCCTGGCGTTTCATCCAGCATATCGCAAAAGCCGAGCGGATGCAGGTCGTATTCACCCTGCTGTGTGCCATAGTACCACGATGCTAAAATGTTGCCCTTTGCGTGCTCCGCGGTAGGCGCGCCCGCCAGCCAGAACAAATCGGCGTCGCCCGTTGCGTCCACAAAGGCGTTCGCCGTCAGGGTCTCCCTGCCGGATTTTGTGACGATTTCAATGCTTTGCAGCCGTCCCTGCGCGGCATTTACGCCGCTGATCATAGCGCCGTAGAACACCTGCACGCCCTCTTTTTGCAGCAGCTGTTCGGCATCGATGGCAAACGCGTACGGATTGAACTGCACCAAATACCGCTGCGCCTGCCGCTGCTCCAGCGTACCCTGCCCAAGCCATGCGTCGGGATACCGCCCTTCCGCACCGTGGCATACGGACAGCCGCAGCAGCTCTTCGGCAATCGCAAAGCTCACCTGCCGCCCCTGCCCGTCGCACAGCGGCAGATAAATTGTTACCAGTCCGCAGGTGGCCAGCCCGCCCAGCAGATACTGCCGCTCCAGCAGCAGCACGCGCTTTGCGCCGCTGCGTTTTGCCGCCAGCGCCGCCGCAATGCCCGCCACGCCGCCGCCGGCGATGATCACATCATATTCCATAGGAACACTCCCTAAACCTGTATCCTGTCAAATTCCGCGTACCGGATGTGGCTATATTATAAGGCATTCTGCGGCAAAGTTAAATGGATAAACCAAAAGGGCCCGGGCGGCATGCCGATGCGCGCGTCCCGAGCCCTTTGCAACGAAAAGGGAGCTATTGCGCCGCGCCGATCGCGTCGTTGAGCAGCGATTTGATCTCCGAGAAGGACAGGCCCTTCTCGGTGCAGTAATCACGGATCGCCATATTGGCGGCGGGTAGGGTATCGCCGATGATGGCTTCGATCTGCTCGCTCGTCAGACCGGCGTCCAGCGCCTGCTGGAAGGTGGCGGCGCCTTTGATAACCTCTTCGGTTTCCGCGTCGGTGGGTTCGGCTGCCGATTCCTCTTGCGTTACAACCGTCGGTTCCGCTGTGTCGGTGTCGATCTGGTGTGCGGTGAGGTAATCCTTTTGCTCCTGCGTCAGGCTGGGGTTTGCTTCCAGCACGATTTCCGCGCCGCGCTTTGTCAAGTAGGTATCCACCAGCGCGATCGGCAGGTTTTTATACAGGGCGACAAACATCTGCACAGAGCCGTTGCCGATTTCCGCATCGCCGTAGGTGGCCTCCACGTCCTTGGTGTGCAGGGACGATCCGTCCGTGCCGGCGGGAATGCCAAAGGCGTCGTACAGCACCGCAAGATCGATGCCGAACGCCTCGGACACATCGCTGAACGTATAGGAGCCGCGGATATCCTCCGGATTGTACTCGCCCGCGCTTTCACCCGTGGTATACTTGCTGGGCGTTTTTTCGCTTTCGGTGACCCAGTCACCGGTGAGCACGGTTACGCCGATGCCGCCGAAAATCACCACAAGGATCAGCACCGCCGCAAGCCACACCGGCGCTTTGCCGCGCGGCTTCTTTGCCGCGGCCTTGCGGGACGCAAGCGCCATATCCACCGTGTCCGCCACGGGGCAGGCGCGCTCCGAGGTACACTCATAGCAGCTGATGCACTGGAAATCCGTTACCTTCTCCTGCTTGGCAACGTCGATGTTCATGGGGCATACCTGCGAGCAGCGGTTGCAGGAGATGCAGGTGGCGGGCTGCCGCCGGATTTTGAAAATGCGGATTTTATTAAACAGCCCCAGCAGCGCGCCGTAGGGGCAAAGATACTTGCACCACGGGCGCTCGATGAACAGCGAGGCGATCAGCGTGACCCCGAGGATGATCACGGCGGGCAGCGCCGCCTCCTTCGTCCAGAACGTGAACAGGGCGTGATAGGGATCAACATTGGCAAACAGCAGCGTTGCAGAGCGTGCGGTGACGAACACCACCCATACCAGCACGATAAACCGCAGGTAACGGAGCCACTTGTCCAATTTATGGGGGATAAAATGATTGTGCTTTTTCTTGAAAATCTTACGCCCCAGCCTGCCGACCCATTCCTGCGCCGAGCCCAGCGGGCATACCCAGCCGCAGAACACCGGCCCGAACAGGATGGCAAGCACCAGCACCAACCCCAGCAGGATGACCGAGGACGCATGGATTTTCTGGATCAGGGTGCCCACGGTGATGAGGTTGTACAGCGTCACAACCCCGCCAAACGGGCACAGCGCGTGCAGCGAGGCCGTGGACAGGAAGGGGATGGTCGCCGCGCCGCTTTCCTCCAGCGATTTGTTTACGGCAATCAATGCGATGAGTGCGAAAAAGAAGATTTGAACGAGCAGCCTGAAAATGCCTTTGCGTTTCGCCGGTTTTTTCATTGCGATTCTCCTTTTGCCATTGCAAATGGCAGTACAGAATAGAATGTCCCTTTGTAAAGAAAGCGACAGCCGGTTTACGTTGTTCGTCAGCTAGAATTTATCATGGCGGAGGCTGGATTGTCAACGGGATACGGAATAAACGCAATAACTTCAGCGAAACCGATGATGTCAAATAAACAGTTGACACGACTTTATAATTGTGTATAATGTACATGCACAATGTGCTAGGAGGTTGCTATGAACATTCTGGAAGTGGAAAGGCTTTGCAAAGCGTATCCCGCGTTTCGGCTCAAGGACGTGTCGTTTGTGCTGGAGCACGGGTACATCATGGGGTTTATCGGCTCCAACGGGGCGGGGAAAACGACCACGCTCAAGACGATTATGAAGATGGTCAATAAGGACAGCGGCACGGTGCGCGTGTTCGGGCAGGATTTTGACCGCAGTGAGCTTGAGATCAAGCAGAAAATCGGCTTTATGATGGGGGAGACGGACTATTTTCCCAAGCACCGGCTCGGGCAGATTACCGATGTCGTGCGCTGCTTCTATCCGGCGTGGGACGAGGCGGCCTACCGCGCGTACCTCAGCCGCTTTCATCTGGACGAGGCCAAGCGGGTGGACGAGCTGTCCAGCGGCATGCGGGTAAAGTATTCGCTGACGCTGGCGCTGTCGCACAGGGCGGAGCTGTTGATTTTGGACGAGCCGACCAGCGGGCTGGATCCCGTGGCGCGGGACGATCTGCTGGAGCTGTTTCAGGAGCTGATCGAGGACGGGGACAAGTCGATCCTGTTTTCCACGCACATTACCAGCGATCTGGAAAAGTGCGCCGATTTTATCACCTACATTAAAAACGGAACGATCCTGGAAAGCTGTGCCGAGAACGAGCTGATCGCTAAATACCGTCTGGTGAAGGGCCCGCGCCGGCAGCTGGACACGCTGACCGCGGGCATGGTATCCTATCGGTTGAACGCGTTCGGCTTTCAGGCGTTGATGCAGACCGCCGCCATCCCCGCAAACGCGGAGCTGATGGTGGAAGCCCCGACGCTGGAGGACATTATGGTATACCATGAACGCAAAGGAGAACAAACGCATGAAAGCGCTGCTGTATAAAGAATTCAAGCTGGTAGTCAATCCCCTGTTTTACTGTGTGGCGCTGTTTTCGGCGCTGATTCTCATCCCGCAATGGCTGTACTTTATCGCGCTATTGTACTTCTGCTTCATGAGCGCGCCAAACCTCTTTACCCTGTCCAAGACCTACAAGGAGGTTTACTTCACCGCCACGCTGCCCGTGCTGCGCCGCGATGTGGTCAAGGCGCGCCTTGTTTCGCTGGTTGTGCTGGAGGTACTGCAGATCGTGGTGGCCGCCGTCTGCGTGGTGCTCAAGCTCACCGTGATGACCACGCCGAATTACATCTTTCTGGACGGCAACCTCGCGTTTCTGGGGCTTTCGTTCGTGATGTTCGGGCTGTTCAACATCGTGCTGCTGCCGATGTTTTACCAAACGGCGTACAAGATTGCCATGCCAGCTATCCTTGCCACCGTTGTCTCCGTGGCCTTTGCCGCCGCGGTGGAGCTGGGCGTGATTTACCTCCCCGCCGTAGCGGATCTATTCGACGGCATGCACACCACCGCGGCGCATGTTATCACGCTTGCTGCGGGCATTGCCGTATTTGCGGGGCTGAACATCGCCGCCTACCGCGTGTCCGCGGCAAGATTTGAGACGGTTGATCTATGAACATCATCATTTCCGATACATCCGATACGCCGATCTATCAGCAGATTACCGAGCAGATCAAGGCGCAGATCCTCCGGGGCGACCTGCCGTCCGGCACGCCGCTGCCGCCCATCCGCACCGCCGCCAAGGAGCTTCGCATCAGCGTGATCACCGTAAAAAAGGCGTGGGAGCAGCTGGAAGGCATGGGCCTGATCGCTACGCGCGTGGGGCGCGGCACCGTGGTCGCCGCCATGAGCGAGGAGCAGCTGCGGGAAGCCAAGGCCGATATCCTCGACAGCAGCCTTGCCCGCGACATTCGGTATTATCGGGAATTGGGGTTTTCACAGGAAGAGATTATCAAAGCGATTCAAAAGCATTTTACGGAGTAGCGGCACCCCGCGGGGATTTCATTCCGGATGGCCGATCGGGAGGAATGAAATCTCTTTTTTTATGGCAATCAATAGGTTTGACGTGTTTACAAAGTATAAGGATTGTGTATATAATAAGACAGATTAAAAATTGAGCAGGGGCGGGAACCGTCGGCAATGCGGATGCTTTCAGGGCTGATGCGGTGCCGGATCATTCTGTATAACTTGCACGGGAGGGGTCCTCTCCATTGAAACGACTGGGTAAACTGACGCTGAAACGGGAAGTGTTTTTGCTGAGCCTGACCCACACGCTCATTTTTACCCTTGTGTTTATCCTGATTTTCGGCAATGTGCTGTTTGCCAGCAAGCTCAATGAGATGAAACAAAAGCTCCATAACTCCAACATGCAGATGAAAATCTATCTGGATACCCTGTTTGACGGCTGTGCCGAGCTCATCAACTTTTTTGAACTTACGCTGAACTTGGATTCGCAGGACCCGCAGGAGCAGGCAAAGGCGCTGGAAACCTTTGACAATATCATCAACAGCGCGCCGCAGCGGCTGAGCGTTTTTGTGGGTTATGCCGACGGCAGCCTGCTGATCAACGATTACGTGATGGGCGAGGATTACGATGCGTCCGCGCGGCCATGGTACCGGGAGGCGGTGGCGTGCTATCCGCAAACCCTGATCGCGCTGCCGTACCAGGAATACACCTCCGGGGAGTGGTGCTTTTGCACGGCCAGGGCGCTGGCCAACGACGACGGGGAGATCACGGCGGTGATTGCGGTGGATTTTCCGGTGGAAGAGCTGTTTGAAAGCGCGATCGCGCAAAGCGAATATACGACACAGATCAATTACATGATGAATGAGGACGGCATCTGCCTGTATCATCCCAACAGGGATTATATCGGCTCCAATATGCTTGACAACCTGGCTGCCGCGTCGGAAATGCTGCTTAATACCGATGAGTTTGTCGAATATACGTTCCATGACGAACGCAGGATTGCCTGCTCCCAGTATCTGGCCAATACGAACTCTATTTTGGTATCCTCCATCAGCCGCAGCGACGCGATTCAGCCGGCGTACGAGGTAGTGCGCAACGTGCTGCTGGGGCTGGTGGTAATGTCGGTGCTGATGTCGGCCCTGTTTATGACGGTATTTGATTACCGGTATGCCATGCCGGTCAAGTCGCTCAAGGTGCGCCTGGCCGCGCTGCTGGGCGGCGCCAGCATTCCCGAGGCCGAGCAGCCCTACCCCAACCACGAGTTTTCGGAGATCGCCGAAAGCATGGAAAAGCTGACGCAGCACACCATGAACCGCAAAGCCGAGGAGCTAAACGCCATTTTGGAGTCCTCCAGCGACGGTATTCTGGTGCTGGACCGCAACGATCATATTCTGCATTACAACGCGCAGCTGCTCAAGCTGTGGGGGCTGCCCGAAACCGGAACCTACCAAACCTACGGCGACCTGAACCTGAGCCACTATACCCTGATGGAGACCGAAAATGTGCATCCCTCCCGGCAGCAAAGCGAAACGGAATATTGCTACCTGAAATCCGGCGTCATTCTGGAGCGCTATACACGCGTGCTGACCGAGCGTGAGGATATCAACGGGCTCGTGTGCGTGTATCGGGACGCAACCCAGAAGGTGAAAAAGGAAGAACAGCTCAAGGAAATCGCCAATACCGATTTTCTGACGGGGCTGAGCAACCGGCGCTACTTCACGTTCCAGTCCGCGCGCGAGTTTCGCAAGGCGCGGGAAACCGATGCGCCGCTGGCGTTGCTGCTGCTGGACATTGACGATTTCAAACGCATCAACGACACCTACGGCCACGATGTCGGCGACCGCGCGCTCAAGGCGTTTGCCATGCACTTGCGCCAGTGCAGCCGCCGCAGCGATATCTTGGGCCGCTACGGCGGGGAGGAATTTTGCGTCCTGCTGCCGTATACACAGTTAGATGTGGCAAAGCAGATTGCCGAGCGCATCCGCGGGCACTTCGAAACCACCGCTATCGACCATAAAGGCAGCCGGATTTCGTGGACGGTCTCCATCGGCGTGGCAATCAACAGCGAAAATGTGCCCTCCATCGAAACGCTGATCAAGCATGCCGATATCGCATGCTACGCGGCCAAGCAGCAGGGCCGCAACCGTGTCAGGACCTATCCGGGTGAGTATACCCGGGATAATCCGGACACGGAAAATTAACCAAGGAGTATCCATATGCGTTTAGCTCAACGAATCCTGCCGGTTGTGCTGATCCTTTGCCTGCTTGCAGGCGCGGCCGCGGCCCAGGAGCAAGTATTGCCGGAAAACCCTATCCTGTTTCCCGGCGACAGCGTGGAGTATGTTACCTATCCCGACGCCATTGTCAATGTGCTGCTGATCGGCATCGATTTCGGCACGGAAGGGCACTGGGGCAGCGGCTATAAAACAGAGATTACGGATTGCCATACCGACGCCGTGATGGTGATCGCCATTAACCTGACCAAAAACCGCGTCGACCTTATATCGCTGCCGCGTGACAGCGTAACCATTGTGCCGGGCGTGCGCGGCGTGTATAAGCTCAACGGCGCGGTAAACTGTGGCGATACGCTGGAAGCGGGGCTGGACCGCACGGTGGCTGCGGCGGAGTGGCTGCTGGGCGGCATCAGGATCGACTGCTACTGCGCCGTGGACATGAGCATGATGGCCACCTTGGGCGATGCGCTGGGCGGTGTGGACTTTTATATGGATATGAAGTATGTCGGCTCCAGCGGCAGGACGTACGTGGAGGGCTGGCAGCACCTGGACGGCACGGGCATTATGGACTATGTCCGCGCGCGTACCAACGCCACCGTGGACGGCAACGACCTGGGGCGCACCCGCCGGCAGCGCGACATGATGACCGCGATCTTTGAAAAACTTGCGCAAAACCCGCAAAGCGCCGTCAAGGTGCTGTCTGCGCTCACCGATCCGGACGCCGGATTTTTCACCAATATCACAGGCAGGCAGGCAATCGGCTTTTTAGCGCTGGCCCCGATCCTGCTGCAGATGGATGATGACAGCTTTGCCTCCTACTCACTGGACGGGCAATACCGCACGGCTATGGGGTATAACTTCACCTTTACCGATCAGGAAAACCGCGCGTCGGTGATCCAAACGGTGTATGGCATTGCGGTGGATGAGCTGCCGTATGTCAGCTTCGCGCACGCAAAATGGCTGATGGATACGGGCTTTTATTCCATCCATACCATCCGTGTGGCTACCGAGCTGATGGAGACGGTCGAAGACATGGGGCTCACCTTTACCCAGGAGCAGCAGGCGCTGTGGGATCAGTTTATCGATGCGTACTGGAATGCGGTGGATCAGTTTCAAATCTCCGCGGACACGCTGGACGGCTATGCGATCGGACGGATGAAAACCTCGCGCATGGAGCTGCGCAACTACGGCAAGCAGCTGGCGGAGGCCGTGGGATACGACGAGGACATCCAGTGGAACAATGTCGCCGATTACTGGTATGACGATCCCTATATCAACCAGTATCAGCTGGATTGGAGATAGCTATGCGTAAGACGGCCGGCGGGCTTCCCCCGCGATATGGAAACATGGTTGGTCTGACGCTGAAAGCCGCGCTTGTGCGGCTGGCTGCGCTGGCACCGTTTTGCTTTGCCTATTTTCAGCCGTTCAGCCCGTGGCTGCGGCTGACGGCGCTGCTGACGCCGGCACTGTGGGTGCTGCTGGTGTGCCCCGCGCGCGTGCGCTACGGCAGGCAGGCGGCTGTGCTGGCGGGCAATGCCTCGCCGGATGAGCGGCCATGGCAGGATGCCTGCAAGGGCCGCATCCGCCTGATGCGCTGGTGGGCGCTGCCGCTGTGCGTGCTGCTTGTGTTTTTGCTGCTGCTGCTATGGCTGACGGACGCGTTCAGCGCGCTGTATGTGATTGTAAGCGTCTTCGGTGGCATTGCCACCGCGATGGGCGTGATGGCCAACGCGGTTACCCGCCTGCTGTCGGGCGAGGCGCTGGTGCAGCCGGCGGGCGTGCCGGGCGGGATCGCCATGCTGATCGTAATCCTGCTGATTTGCCTGGCGCTGTTTGGCTGGGGCGCGTTTCAAACCAGCCTGTACCGCTTTGGTTATACCGCCGGTGCGCCCGGGGCGGACAGGATGAAACCGCTGCGCAAACAAAACCTGCGGCTGTGGCTGCCCACGCTGGGCCTGGCGCTGCTGCTTGCCGTGTTTTCATATCAGGAGCTGGGCCTGGTACTTGCAAACCTTCTCAGCGTTGCGCCTGTGTTCCCCGTCAAGCTGCAATGGTACCAGACCGCGCTTATGGCGCTGACGGCGATTTCATACCTCGTGCTGCTGCCGGCGCGCCGGCTTAACACCGCGGCATGGGCGGCGGGAATAAGGAAGGAAATTTCGCCGGACGACGGTGCGCAGAAACCACAGAAGCAATAACGCGGATTGCATACAAACACACGGGACTGCCTGATTACGGCAGTCCCGTGTGTTGCTATATCGCGGCACGGCTTTGGTAAGCTTTACTTATTTCGATGTCCCTGTTGCGGTTGCGGCAAACTTGGCGGCGGCGGATACGACGCCGGCGATCAGCTCGTCGCGCTGGTCGGATTTCCAGTATACGTCGCCCAACTGCACGGGCGCGGCGCCTTTCTTAAGGCAGAGGGACCGCAGGGATTTATACGCGCGGCTGCCGCCCATCCACAGCTTGGGCAGGCCGTGCGTGATGTAATAGCCGGCGGGCACACCCTTGAGCTTGGGCAGCTGCCGGAGATACAGCGTCATGGCGCGGCAAAGCGAAAACGCCTGCACGGGCGCGCCCAGGATCAACGCGTCGTAGCCTTCGGCGGAAGGGGCGTTGACCAGCGACATATGTCCGCTGTCGTGCGGGTTTTCCACTGTAATCTGCTGCACGTCCGCGGTATGTCCGGCGGCAATGCAGGTGTCCTTTATCCTCTGGGCAACGGCCAGTGTGTTGCCGGTTTGGGAATAGACGATAATTCCGATATTCATCACAATAGCCCCTTTCCGTATTCCTGTTTATGCACTGTGTGTATTCAATATAGCACGGGTTGCCGCGCCGCACAACACAGGATTGCCTTAAAAGCACGTTAGACCTTGATGAGAAAACGGAGGGGTTTTGCTGCGTGGAAGGGCTGTATCCCTTATAGAACAAGGAATACATGGGATTTTCCGCGAAAACGCACACCGGCTGGACGGCATACGCTGAAAAAAGGGGAACGGCGCAGGATGGCGAACATTGAACCGAAATCATACAAGGAGGCGTATGGGTTGAAAAACGAGAGAAGCAGGATTGTTGCGATGTTCCTGTCGCTGTTTCTGGGTGTGTTCGGCGTGGATCGCTTTTATCTGGGATATACGGGGCTTGGAATTGTAAAGCTGATTACGGTCGGCGGATGCGGAATCTGGGCGCTGATTGATTTTATCCGGATCTGCATCGGAACGCTGGAACCCGCCTACGGCTATTATCTGGAGGACGGCCCGCCGCCCGCCGAGGCCGACGAAACCGCCGACAGTATTCAGAGATTTTATGATCTCTACCAATCCGGCGCGATTACCGAGGCCGAGTATCTTGCCAAAAAGGCCGAGCTGCTGGACGATATGTAGGAATCAAAAAACCGCCGCCGACCGCGCGGTGCACGGCTGGCGACGGGAGTAAGCATAGGGGGCGGCGCGCCGGACTTGTTTACACGCCCGTGCGCTTGCGCGCTTCGCTGGCCTGCCGGTCGGTGATCGGGTGATCGCTGTAGCGGGCCTGATCGTACAGCGCGGCCAGCGCGGCGGCGTCATCGGCGGATAGCTTGAGGGCGCCGCTTTTGAGCATCTCCTGCGCGGTCAGCGCGGGATCGGGAGCCTCGGGCTTGCGCAGCAGGATGGCGTACACGCGCCGCACGCGCTGCGCGGGAGTCAGCTTTTCCCATGCGGTAGGCAGATAACGCCGCCGGAAGCGGTCAATCCGCTCTCTGGCGGTTTTTCGCATTTCGCTCCAGTCCAGCAGGCTTTCGCTCTGGTCGCTGTAGTCGGCCGAGATCTTCTGGCGGTAGGCCTGCAGCTGATTGAGGATGATGTGATACAGCTTTTTGAGCAGCTTATACAGGTGCTTGCCCACGAAGTAGAGCAGCAGTGCAACCGCCGCGACGGCGATAACCGCCAGCACGACCTCCATAATCCGGGCAAACAGGCTTGGCTCCGAGGTTTCGCCCAGCAGCTCCATGGATTGGGATTCGGTTTCGCCCGACTGCATCACTTCCTCGCCGCCGCCGAACAGGGCGGAAAACCAAAGGATAAACCGGATGATCGCCTGTACAATCCATAAAACCGCGCTGCGGATGGCGGTGCCTACGGCCTTGATGTTGGCCAGCAGCACAGCCAGCAGGCTGAAGCCTACCAGCAGCCCGCGGTTGAACGAAAGCAGCGGCTTGGACGTGGACGGGCTGTTGTCCATCAGCACGGAGCGGTTAAAAGCAAACAGGCACGCGATCAGGTACACCGCAAACGCCCAGGTAACAATGGACGCAGCGCCGGCAAACACGTCCATGTTTTTGACAAACTGCGCGATAATATGCACCACGATGCCAAAGCCCAGGTATGAGGCCGGCCACTCCTGATGCGCGGGCCGCGCCATCGCGGGCATGAAAATCAGCATCAGAAACAGGCAGGGCAGAAACAGCAGGATGGCCAGCGGATGGATGCCGATAAACAGCGCCGTGCAGCCGGCCGCCATCAGCAAAATACTGAAAAGCAGCGTGGGCACGCGCTTGGCGGCCGTCCGCCGTCCCGCCCAGGCCGTAAGCAGCAGCGCGGGAACGGGCAGCAGCCCGGCAATCCAGATATGGCCGGGGATCAGCGCGGCGGCAGGCAGCAAAAACAGCGGCAGCGTCGCCAGATAGATCAAAAACGCGGCCCAGACCTTGGGAAAGATACGCTTGCTCATGATGCCTCCTCCTGTGCACCGATCCGATCGATCAGCTGCAGGGACACGGTGTTCCCGCTGGCGCGCAGCGCGTCCAGCCGCTGTTCGATCAGCTCGGAATCATACACCGACAGCAGCAGCATATCCATGCCCGTCAGGGTGCGCAGGTCGTCGAGCACCTTTAATATCGTCTGTGTGCGCTTGAGCGTGAGGTGCGCCATGGTGGAGAGGATTTCGCCTTCGCGTGTGGAGGATCGGGAGGGCGCCAGCAGCGTAAATCCCTCTTCTTCATCCACGGGCACATTGATGGCAAAGCCCGCCTCCACGCCCTGGCGAAGCGAGGTAATGCACAGCGTTGCGGTCGCGGAGATCATGTACTCCACCACCTGCTGCTCGTACTCCATCAGGTCGCCCCATTGGTTTTCGGTCATCTGCGCGTTGATGATGATCAGCGCTTTGGGATCGGCGGTCTTTTCATGCACCTTCACCTGCAAAACGCCGGTGCGCGCCGTGGCGCGCCAGTGGATATCACCGGGATCGTCGCCCGACGTATAGGGGCGGATGCCGCTTACCCAGATCGGATCGGGAATAATCCAGCGCTTCACCAGCAGGTCGCCCTGCCAGCGCGTGGAGGGCAGCGGAATTTCATCGGGCGAGAGCAGGCGCGGATACACCTCGATGGCCGCGCCTGTGTCCACCTGCATGCGCGGCATGTGCAGCCCGAACAGGTCGCTGGCCTGCACCGACACCGAGCCCGCGTTGTAGTAGCCGCGCTTGAGCAGCCGCACCTCGTGCGTGCGGGTAATCTGCTGGAACGGCTTTAAATAGAATACGCTTTTATGGTAGCGCTTGCCGGAAATGTGCACTTCCTTATCGGAATGAAATTGCAGGTGCGGCGAAATATGGCTTTCCGCCTTGACCATCGGCACGGGCAGCAGTTTTCGGTTGCGGATAACCTCGATCATCTGCACCTGATCGCCCTCGTAGCCGTCGGCGGCGGAAAACCGGCGTTCGTAGGTCAGCTTGCGCAGTCCGGTTTTGCCCACGATCCAGCCTTGCAGCAGCACCAGAAAGGCAACCACGACCAGCAGTACGAACATGCTCATGCGTCGGGATCCTCGGTGGGTACCGGTACGGTTTTCATCGCGTCTGCGATAATGCCCTGGGCGGCGTCGGTTTTGCCGTACACGCCGCGCACGATCACGCGGTGCGCCAGCACCGGCACGGCAAGGGCTTTCACGTCGTCCGGGGTTACAAAATCACGTCCGCGGATCAGCGCCAGCGCCTGTGCGGCGCGCATCAGCGCCAGCATGCCGCGCGGGCTGACGCCCAGCAGCACCTTGGGCTGCTTGCGGGTAAACTCGCACAGCGCGGCGATATAGCGCATCACGGGCTCGGACACCTGCACGTTCGGGCAGGCGGCCTGCGCGGCGATCAAGTCCGCAGCGGTGGCAACGGCGGCCAGCTCCGTCATGGGATCGTTTTGGATAAAGCGGTTGAGGATTGCCAGCGCCTCGTCCCCTTCGGGATAGCCCATCGAAAGCCGCATTAAAAAGCGGTCCAGCTGCGCCTCGGGCAGGGCAAACGTGCCCTGAATTTCCACGGGGTTTTGCGTGGCGATGACCAAGAACGGGGCTTCCAGCTTGCGGGTTACGCCGCCTTCGGTTACCTGCCGCTCCTCCATGCACTCCAACAGCGCCGACTGCGTGCGCGGCGTGGCACGGTTAATTTCATCGGCGAGCAGAATGTTGGTAAACACGGGGCCGGGCTTAAACTCAAACTCGCCCGTGGAAGGCTGGTATACGCTGTTGCCCGTGATGTCGGATGGCATCAGGTCGGGCGTGAATTGGATGCGCGCAAAGCGGCAGCTCAGCGACTTTGCCAGGCTTTTGGACAGCACCGTTTTGCCGGTGCCCGGCACATCCTCCAAAAGCACATGCCCTTTGGCAATCAGCGCGGCCATCATCTTTTCGATCACGTCCCGCTTGCCCACGATGACGCGGGCGATATTATCCTGTACGGTTTTGGCAAATACGGCAGGTTGGGTTGTTTGCACGGGGATCACCTGAACTTTCTCACTATGTTTTGCCTATTATAACACACAAGGCCGGTTTACAGGCATAAAGCGGGACGAATGGTACGGTTTCGTTTGCAATTGTTACAAGGTATTGGTATGATGGGCTCATCGCAGATTACCACAAGGAGGATACCGGTATGAGCGTCGTTTCCATCCAAAATCTGACCCGGGATTACGGTGGCCATCGCGGCGTGTTTGACGTTTCATTCGCCGTTGACGAGGGCGAGGCGTTCGGCTTTTTGGGCCCCAACGGCGCGGGCAAAACCACCACCATCCGGCACCTGATGGGCTTTTTGAAGCCGCGGGCGGGGGTTTGCCAAATCGGCGGCATGGATTGCTGGGCGCAGCGCGCCCAGATCCAGCGGACGCTGGGCTATGTGCCCGGGGAGATCGCCTTTTTTGACGATATGACCGGCACGGAATACCTGCGTTTTATCGCGCGCTACCGCGGCATGCAGGGCACGGGCCGCCAGCGGGAGCTGCTGGAACGGTTTGACCTCAATCCCGCGGGCCGCATCAAGAAGATGTCCAAGGGGATGAAGCAGAAGCTCGGCATCGTGGCCGCCCTGATGCACGATCCGTCCATTTTGATTTTGGACGAGCCCACCAGCGGGCTGGACCCGCTGATGCAGAGCCGCTTTATCGAGCTGGTGATGCACGAAAAGGAGCGCGGGAAAACCATCCTGATGTCCAGCCACATGTTTGAAGAGGTGGAGCGCACCTGCCATCGTGTGGGCATCATCCGGCAGGGCAAGCTGGTGGCGGTGGACTCGGTAGACGCGCTTAAGGCTAAGCAGCAGAAAAAGTACATCATCACGTTTGAAAACTCCAAAGCCGCCGAGGCGTTTTGCAAGGAGGATTTGCACACCGAGATGCTCACCCACCACCGCGTGGCGGTTACCGTGGGCGATACGATCCGCGACCTGATCGCCGCGCTGAACCGCTACCCCGTGCAAAACCTCACCGCGCCCAACCAGAGCCTGGAAGAGATCTTTTTGCAGTATTACGGAGGTGAGGCCGAATGAACGCGACGCTGTATAAGCGCGAAATGAAATCCAGCTGGAAACTGCTGGTGATATTTGCCGCCATCCTCGCCCTGTATGTCGTGATGATTATCGTGATGTATTCGCCGGAAATGCTGACCATGTTTCGCCAGTTCAACGAGACCATGCCGCAGATGATGGCCGCGTTCAGCATGGATTTCACCGAGGAATCCTTAACGCTGCTGGGATATATGGTGTCGGGCCTGTACGGCTATATCCTGCTTTTGTTCCCGATGATCTTCGCCATCATCCGCGGCAACGGGCTGGTGGCGCGCTATGTGGATCGGGGATCGATGGCTTCGCTGCTGGCCGCGCCGGTCAAGCGCCGCACGGTGGCGATTACCCAGATGATGGTGCTGATCACGGGCATCGTGGCGCTGGTCGTGTTTACAACGGCGCTGGAGATCGTCACTATCGCGGCCTATGCGCCAAAGCAGGCCGAAACCGGCAGGCTGCTGCTTGTCAACCTGGGGCTTTTGGGGCTGCAGCTGTTCATCGGCGGCGTCTGCTTCCTTTCCTCGTGTGTATTCAACGAATCCCGTACCTCGCTGGCCTTCGGTGCGGGTATCCCCGGGGTGATGTTTGTGCTGCAGCTGCTGGCGCAGGCGGGTGACAAGACCGAATCCTTGAAATATGCCACGTTCTTCACGCTCTTCCGGCCCGAGGCCATTGCCGCGGGCACAAGCGGGGCCATGGGCGGCGTGATGGTGCTGT
Organism: Candidatus Limiplasma sp.; assembly: GCA_035399245.1. Classification (GTDB taxonomy): domain Bacteria; phylum Bacillota; class Clostridia; order Christensenellales; family Aristaeellaceae; genus CAXXOK01. Next base: position 35,885 of record DAOPIR010000001.1, on the reverse strand, counting down.
TCATCGGCGCGGCGCTGCTGTATGCCGGTGCGGTGGTCGCCTTTAGTCGGCGCGATTTGGCGGTGTAACGATATGCAAGCGATCATTACAGCAAAAAACCTGCGGTACCTGGATACCCTGCGCTACCCCGCCATCGAGATCGAACAAGGCAGCGCCACGTTCATCTGCGGCGCAAGCGGATCGGGCAAAACCACGCTGCTGCGGCTGTTTAACGGCACGCTTTCGCCCGCCGAGGGCACCGTGCGCTACGGCGGCACCGATATCAACGAGATCGACGCCATCCGGCTGCGTCGGGAGGTGCTGCTGGCCGGCCAGGTGGTGTACCTGTTTGACGATACCATCCGCGGCAATTTTGAGCAATACTTTGCCTATCGCGGCGAGCCCTGCGCAAGCGAGGAGGAAATGCTCTCCTGCCTGCACTTGTGCAGCCTCGAAATGCCGCTCACCTCGCGCTGTCAGACGCTTTCGGGCGGTGAGCGCCAGCGCGTGTTTCTGGCCATCCACCTGGCCATGCGCCCGAAGGTGCTGATGCTGGATGAGCCGACCTCGGCGCTGGACCAGAAAACCGCGCGGCAGCTGCTGGAGCGCATCAAGGCGCACTGCCGGCAGGAGGGCATCACGCTGGTTGCCATCTCCCACGACCCGGTGCTGGCCGCCGCGTATGCGGATCACCGCATCGCACTCACAGAGGAGGCCTGCGAATGACGGATATCGTGCAGATCAAGCTGTGGCAATTTGCGCTGATCTACCTGCTGCTGCTCGTGGTGATCTCGGTAATGCGCTTTGGCAAGATCAACAAGACCAGAAGCGTGCTGTGGGCGAGCGTACGCATGTCGCTGCAGCTTACGCTGGCGGGCCTGATACTGACCTATATCTTCCAAAACCCGCACCCTTTGTTTATCGTGGTGTATCTCGCGGGCATGATTGCCTTTGCAATCTTCCGCGTGTTTTCCATCAATAAGCGGCTCAACCCGCGCTTTCGCCTGATTGTGGCCGCGTCCATTGCGTTTTCGGGGCTGATGGTGACAGCGTATTTCGTATGGCTGGTCGTTGGCGAAAGCCTTGGCAATCCGCGCTACGTGATCCCCATTGCGGGCATGGTGATGGGCAACACCATGACGGGCGTGTCGCTGGGCTTAAAAACCTTCTATCAGCTGCTGGAGGACCAGACCGTGCGCATCGAAACCCTGCAGAACATGGGCGTGAAGCCGGACAAGCTGTTTTTGCCGCTGGTGCGGCAGGCGATGGAAACGGCCATCCTGCCCACCATCAACTCCATGCTTGGCACCGGCATCGTATCGCTGCCCGGGATGATGACCGGCCAAATCCTCTCCGGCACGCTGCCGATGACGGCCATCCTCTACCAGATCGCCATCATGATCGCCATCTGCACCACGGTATGCCTGTCCACGTTTGCGTCGCTGTACTTCGGGTACCGTACCCTGTACAATAAGCGCAGCCAAATACAGATTGGAAGTGCGGTATGAACCTGCAGTTGATTGAAACGCCGGAGGATATCCGCGCGTATCGCGAGGCGTTTGACGCCTATTTGGCAGATGACCTCATCCCGTCGTCCGACCTGTGCGAGCCGATGGATGCGGAGGACCTGGCCTACTTCCGTTCGGACGAATACCGGGACGCGATCGAAAAGCTCTGCGCGCGCCCCATGGATACGGCGCACCGCTATTTTGTTGCGGAGGGCGGCGAGCGGATCGGCTTTTGCCTGTGCTGCACCTATCACAGCGAGGACGGCAAGTGCTTCGTGATGGAGATGTGCATCTTCGCGCCTTACCGCGGCAGAGGCTTTGGCAAGGCATGCTTCCGCCTGCTGCAAAAGCGGGAGCGGGCGGCCTATTACGAGCTGGGCACACACTCCAACCGCGCGCGGAGGTTTTGGGAATCGCTGGGCTTCCGGCCCAACGGTTACAACACGGACGGTGATTTTATGATGGTGCTGCCGCCCGAGGAGCTGTCCATCCGCTGCGAGGCGCTGCGGGAAGCCGATATCTCCCAGATTTTCACCCTGCAGGCCAATTATAAGCGCGCCATCGGGGAGCCGCAGCTTACCGAGGAACAACGCATGGCCCTGCGTGAGGCGATTGATGACGGAGCCATCCGCTTTTATGTGGCCAAATACCGCACGCGTGTGGTGGGCACGTGCTCCGTGAGCTGCATTTTTTCCACGTTTCAGTGCCGTATCGCGGGCGTATTCGAGGATTTTTATATCGAGCCGGTGTTCCGCGGGCAGGGCATTGCGCGCCAGCTGACGAAATATGTACAGATAACCTGCGCGCAGGAAGGGATCGTATCGCTGTGGGTAGGGTGCGCGCCGTGTGACGAGCCGATGTACCGCGCGCTGGGCTTTGGCACCAAACTTGGCGCCCTGCTCGCGTGGAACAGGGAACAACTTAAGTAACGCGCGAAAGGATTACACATGCTGTCCGATCAACCCATTACAACCGCAAAGGAAGATTTGCTGGGGCGCAGCGCGTTTGCGCGGCAGATAGCGTCTGCTATGCTTGCCTGTCCGGCAAAGGGCAGGCATAGCTTTGCCATCGGGCTTTGCGGCAGCTGGGGATCGGGCAAAACGTCCCTTTTGAACCTGACGGAAGAAGCGCTGCAAAAGCGCAAGGCCGGCGGCGCGATTGTGATCCGGTTCAACCCATGGCAGTATCCCTCGGCGGAAATGCTGCCGGGGCAATTTTTACAAATGCTTGCCGCCGCGCTCACGCGGCGCGATAACGGCAAAAAGCTGCGCAAGGCCGGCAAGGCGGTCGCCCGATACGCCGCCGCGCTGCAGTACGGCGGCCCGCTGGAGCCGGCTGCCAAAAAGAAAAAGCGCAGGCTGCAAAAGGATGTATTAAAGAAAAAGGCCAAGGCCTGCAAGCGGCTGAAAAAGCAGAAGCGCAGGATATTTGTGATGATGGACGATATCGACCGGCTGTCCTCCCGCCGCATCCGCCACGCGCTGCAGCTGGTCAACACCGTGGCGGATTTTCCGCGTATGGTGTATCTGCTGTCGTTTGATCAGGATATCGTCGCCAATGCCCTGGCTAAAGAGCTGAACGCGGACGGACGGGCATACCTGCAAAAGTTTATGCAGGCGGTCTATCCCGTGCCCGCACCGCCAAGCGGCCGCATACAGGCGGTCCTCGACGCCTATTTTGAGGTCTGGCGGCAGGCAAAGGCCGACCTGAACTGCGATCCGGCGTATCTGGACGAGCTGAAGCCGTTTTTGTATGCGCATATCACGAGCATCCGTGATGTGTACCGCTTTATCAATACCTTCCGTTTCCACTACCAGCTCTTGGGCAACGAGGTGAACTTCGCCGATCTGGCGGCGGTTACCGCGCTGCAGCTGCATGTGCCCCGGGCGCTGCCGTGGATGCTTGCCCATCGGGACGATCTGCTGCGCGGCGGTGGGCTGGCGTTTGCCGCGGCGGGAAGCACGGAGAAGCAGCGCCTCAAGCGCGACCATCAGCGCATGGTCGGTGAGCTTGGCGCAAACGGCGATAAAACCCTGCTGCCGCTGATTGGGCACATGTTCCCGCGCTACGGCGCCAACGTGCTGGATGTCTACGGCGAGGAGCCCGATCAGCACTATATGCGCATGCGCCGCATCTGCTGCGAGGAATTTTTTGATCTGTATTTCACGCTGTCGCCGGAAACGCTGACCGTTACGCGCCAGGAGATAATGCGCTCCGTCCGCACCATGGACGCGGCGGCCCTGCGCGCGTTTACCGACGGCATGCAGGCGCAGCGGCGCGGCGCGTATATCGCCCAGCTGCCGCATTATCTGGAGGATATCGACAACGGTAAGCTGCCGATGTTCTTTTTGGAAACGCTGTGGCTCAGCCGTCTGCCGGAAGAAAAAACCCCGTCGGAAAAGCCGCTGCAGCGTTCGCATTTCCAGTCGTGCTGTTATGCGGCGCTGTGTATCCTGGCCCAAATGGACGCGGATACGCAGGCACACTGCCTGGCGCAGGCGATCGAAAATGCCGCGGAAGGCACGCTGCCGGCGCTGGCGGTGCTGGTGCAGCGTATCCAAAGTAACAGTCCGGACGCGGAGGGCGTTACGGTCGGCAGGGAAACGGTACGGGCTTACGGCGAGCGGCTGCTGCGCAAGATCCGTGCCTATGCGGACGGCGGCAACTGGCTGCTGACGCCCCATCCGCTGCCGGTGCTCACGTTTTGGAAACAGGCGGACGACGCGTCCTTTATGGCGTATTTTAACCAACTGATGCTTGACGACGGCAACATGGCACGGCTTTTATCGTGCCTGACCCGCCGCTTTGACCGCGGCGCGCGCATGGAATACCAATACGGGGATATGGACGGACGGCACGCGTTTTCGGACGATTTTACACGCGCCGACGCGCTGGCCGCTATCCTGCGCCTGCGGGGCACGCCCGCCTTTGCCGCCCTGCCCCAGGACGTGCAGCTGGACTGCGTCGCCTTTTCCCTGATGGACGACCAGATCAACCGCGTGGCGCATCGGGTGGTGCTGGACGCCTGTCCTGCCTGGCAAAGCAGAGTTAGAGGATAAAAGCGATGAATTATCAGGATATAAACGCGAAAACGATCGACAGCTGGGCAAACGACGGCTGGGAATGGGGCACGCCGATCACGCACGATGTGTATCGGGCGGCTCAACAGGGAACGTGGCAGATGCTGCTGACCCCTTCGACGCCCGTGCCCAGGGACTGGTACCCCGCGCTGCGGGGCAAAGCGGTGCTGGGGCTGGCCTGCGGCGGCGGGCAGCAGATGCCGGTGTTTGCCGCGCTGGGCGCGAACTGTACGGTGCTGGATTACTCTCAAAAGCAGCTGGAAAGCGACCGGATGGTCGCCGAGCGCGAGGGATATCCCATCCATATTGTGCGTGCCGATATGACCAAGCCGCTGCCCTTTGCGGACAACAGCTTCGACCTGATCTTCCATCCCGTGGCCAACTGCTATATCGAGGAGGCCAAGCCCGTGTGGCGGGAGTGCTATCGCATTCTCAAGCCCGGCGGCCGTCTGTTGGCGGGTATGGATAACGGGTTTAATTTCATCATCGATTGGGATGAAACAGAAATCAAATACAGCTTGCCGTACAATCCGCTGCAAAACAAAGCGCTTTACGAAAAAGCGATGCGGGACAACGACGGCGTGCAGTTTTCCCATACGCTGGAGGAGCAGATCCGCGGCCAGCTGCAGGCTGGATTTCACCTGCTGGATGTATATGAGGACGTAGATACCCAAGGGACGAGCGCAAAGTTCAACATTCCCGCTTACTGGGCGACCTGCGCCGTGAAACCGTAAATTACGCCGCGAACGAAAGCGTTACACTGCCGTCGTCCTGATCGTCCACCTTGTACAATAGAAAATCCGTCATATAGGGCTCCAGTTCGGGGAAGAGGGAGCCAAATTCCTCCTGCAATTCGTCGTCGCCGTAGAGCAGCAGCACATAGTCATAGCCGCCCGATTGCAGCGCGGCCAGGAAGGTATCGGGCGTGTAGCCCTGCCCGCTTTGGGTGATGTTGGTTTGCAGAATGTAGGTCTTGATGCGCGCGCCCGTGCCGACCAGATCGAAGTACACGCGGTGGTGCAGCAGGGAGTTTTCCCACGCGTCGCCGCCGATCACCAGCCAGATATCCGCAATTTCGCCGTCAGTGGAATCAATATTATCCTCCACCAGCTCTGCGGCCTGCTCCGCGTCCCAGTACACGCCGCCGTCATACTGCCAAAAGCCCTGTATCGTCGGTACGGACAGGGCGAGCAGCGCGGCGGTCAGCAGCACGGCCGCCGCCTTGCTGCTGGCCTGCAGCGAGGGGAACGGGCGGTGCAGGAAGCGCCTTTCGCGACGGGAAACCTGCATCCATGTCATCAAAAACACATAGGTTTCGCACAGCAGCATGGCCGCCATATAGCGCGCGATGCTGGGATAGCTGCCGCCCGCGATGTCGTCGCGGAACATCATTACATACGCAAAAAAGTAGCCGCCGTAGCCGATGATCCGCAGCAGGATGAACAGGGCGTCCCGCTTGTACAGCCGCTTGCCGCGGCAGACCAGCAGCGCGTACAGCAGCAGCAGCGCCAGCAGATATGTGCCGTAGGGCACCGTCAGCGTTGCCGCCCAAAGGCTGACGGTGAACGTCAGTGAGGCATAGTACCCAAACGCGGTGAAAAGCGTTGCAAGCGTCGGGATGGTCGCGGTGATGGTGTTGTAGTTCACCACGTTATACAGGCGCATCAGCAGCTGCCACGACAGATACGCGGCCACCAGCGCGGCGGCGGCGATCGCGGCGCGGAGAATGGCGGGCTTGCGCGGCTTATGCGCCCGCACCCAGTGCAGGCTGCCCAGCAGGCACAGCCCGCCGAACAGGATGCCGAAATCCTTCATCAGCGTCAGTGCGGCAAGGGTGACGGCAAAGGCGGCGGCGGAAAACCGGTCCCTATAGCAGTCGTTGGCCGCCTGCCAGCACAGGTAGCCGCACAGCAGCCCCGCCGGCGCGTCCACGTACAGGCTTTCGTAGTAAAAGGCGTAATCGGGATCGTTGGTGGTGAGGCAGTAGGGCACGAACACCATCAAAAACGCGATGGCGGCCAGCCCATGCCAGCTGCGCCAGCCCATGCCGCGCGTCAGCGGCAGCAGCAATGCAAGCCCGAACCACGCGCGGGTGAAGTACAGCGCGCCTTCCGAAAACACGGAAGAAAAGCTGACGAAAAAGTATTGCAGCAGCGGCATTACGGGCGGGTAAGACTGAGAAAACGAATACAGCGAGGCATCCTCGCCAAACTGCAGCGTGCCGTAGGCATGCAGTGCCTTGGGCAGCGAGCCCCACAGGCGCAGCTCGTCCCAGATCGCCACCAGCTTATCCCGCGAGAGGTAGAAAAACAGCACGATCAGCAGCAGGTACAGCGCCATCTGCGGCGTGAGCACCGCTGATTTAACAAACGCCGCCGCGTCCCGCCGCCGCACCATGCGCACAGCCGCGGCCGCCGGCAGCGCGGCGCACACAGCGATTACCGCCACCCGCCCTACGCGGAGCAGATCAAACGCATAAAAGGCGTACAAAACAAGCATCACGCCCAGCACCGTTACGGGCAGCGCGGTTTCAAACCTCCGGTCAAACCAATAGCCGACGGCCAGCGCCGCCAGCGTGATCAGCACAAGCGGCAGGATGACAACGCTCATAGTGCGCTCCTTTTCTGGATGATAGAAATATTGTAGTTTGATTGTCGCGGGAAGTCAATCGGTGGGCATGCTTGTTTACAGCCTTTCTGCCCGAATTGTGGTAGAATGGAGGAAAACGGCGGGAGGTTGCGTATGGCGGGCAGCATGCTTGTGTTTATGGCAATTGCGGGCGGCGCGGTGTTTATGGCGGCGCTGCTGAAACGGCGCGTGGCGGAGATGGTGCCGCTGAGTGTGCTGTTTTTGATCGCGCATACCTATCTGTGCGCGCAGGTCGGCCTGCTGCGCTTCAGCGTGTATGCGGGCGTGTTCGGCATGACTGCGCTGGGCGTTGTCGGGCTGATCCAAACCCTGCGCGGCCGGTGGAAACCGCAGTGGGATGCTTCGCTGCTGCTGCTGGGACTGGGATTTGCGTGGCTGTTGTACAGCAGCCGCGGCCGCATGCCGCTTTTGCAGGAAGATTACACCCAGTGGGCGCTGATGGCCAAGGCGATGTTTTATACCGGCAGCCTGACGCCCGCCGCCGGCACGCTTGCCTATGCGCCCGCGATGGCGGTGTTCCAGACTGTTTTCCAGGTCAGCCAGTCGCTGTTTACGCCCGGGGCGGGCTTTACGGATTGGCTGCTGTACGTGGCTTACGGCACGGCATGCCTGGCGCTGCTTACGCCGCTTGTGGCCGTCACCCATCCCAGACGCTGGGTGCGGGCGGGCTATACACTGCTTTTCTTCCTCGTGCTGGTGTGCGTTCCGCTGCACGCGTTTGATCTGTTTTCCGCGCTCAATCCGGATGGCTTTCTGGCAATCCTCGCGGCGGTTAGTTTTCTGACGGCGGCACAGCAAAAATCTACCCTGCGGGCAATCCGGCTTGGCCTGTATCTGTTTGTGCTTACGCTGGCAAAGGACGCGGGACTGTACTTTGCGCTTTCCGCGCTTGCACTGTACGGCGTTACGCTGCGGCGCGACGCGGGATATCAACAATCGGCGCGCGGACGGCGAACCATGCTGTTTGCCGTGCCGGCGGCATGGGTACTGTTGGCAAGGCTTTCGTGGCTGCACCCTGGCTTCAGCCTGCACGGCGCGACGGCGGGCATTTTGCCGTTGTTTTGGCAGAGCTTTACGGCCAAGATGGTATCGTACCGCGTCGCACTGACGCTTGGCGGCGGTACGGTGTTCACGCTGTTTACGGCGTACGCGTCGTTTTTAGCGATTACGATTGCGCTGGCGTGTGGTACGGCGCTGCTGGTGCATGCCCTGCAGGCAAAGGAAACCCTGCGGGACGTGCGTACGGCGCTGTGGATCGCGCCCGCGGTTACGGCGGTGTTTGCGGCCGGGCTGTGGCTGTCATATGTGTTTGTCATCGGCGCGGACGACGCGGCAAAGCTTTTGAACTTTCAGCGGCTGCTCAGCATCGGGTACGTATACTGGGGGCTGGTCGTCGCGGCTTCCGCCTTTAAGGTGCTGGCCGATGCGCCGCGATGGACATGGCGGCGGCACTTGCTGACGGTGCTGGCCTGCGTGTGTGTGGTGCTGGCGGGCAGCGGTGCGCTGACCGGGCTGACCGGCCGCGATTTTGCATCCGCCAACGAAAAATACCACACCTATTACGCCGTGGCCGATGAAGCGCAGCGCGTGATCGCTAACGACGCGCGCGTGTACATCGTCAGCCAGAACGACGACGGCACATCCTACCATACCCTGCGCTATGCGCTGTATCCGCGCCAGACAAACCTCGGCGCCACCTACTGGCTGCGCGACCCCGAGGACAAGCAGTATACGTGGACGTATCCCGTAACGGCGGAGGCGTGGCAGGCGCAGCTTGCGGACTATGACTATGTGCTGGTGTACCAGGCGGACGACTATGTGCAGACCGCGATTGCCCGGGCTGTGACGGCGGACGGCAGCATAACGGCGAACACGCTCTACGCGGTTAACCACGATACGGGCCTGCTGGAAGCCCTGCCCACGGAGGAAATCGCACAATGATAACCATGGAAGATTTTGACAGGCTGGATATCCGCGTGGGCACGGTGCTGACGGTGAAAATCAACCGCAAATCCCGCAACCCCGCCTATGCCATGACCATCGATTTCGGCGGTGAGCTCGGCGTGAAACAAACGTCCTCCCAGATCACGAAGCTCTATGCGCCGGAGGATTTGATCGGCCGGCAGATCATCTGCTGTGTCAACGTGCCGCCGCTGTATATCGGGCTGGTGAAAAGCACGGTGCGCGTGCTGGCCGTAGAAGGGGCGCAGGGTACGGTGCTGGTGTGCCCCGAGCGGCCCGTGGATAACGGCAGTACGGTAGCGTAAACAAAATTTTCATCCTATGCTTGACAACAAAATGAATGCTGTCTATAATGTGAATATGAATTCACATTCATTAACAAACGAAATCAATCGAGGTGGAATTCCTTGCCCAAGGAAACGTATTTCAACCTGAAAGAGGAAAAGCAGCGGCGCATTCTTAACGCCGCGCTGCGCGAGATTGCCGAAAACGGCTTCGACAAGGCCAGCGTCACCCGCATCGTAAAGGACGCGGGCATTGCTACGGGCAGCTTTTACCAGTATTTTGAGGATCTGGACGATCTGTTCGTGTTCGTCGGTATGGAAGCGGGCCGGCGGAAAATAGCGTACATGCAGCGCGCGATCGACGAGGCGGCGGGCGACGACCTGGAGAGCTGTATCCGCGCGATGTATACCGGCGGGCTGCGCTTTGGGCTGGAAAACGAGGCGTATTTCCGCTGCGCGCAGAGCATTTTGCAGATGGAAAACTCGGCGCTGTACCACAGGATGCTTGCCAGCGCGGAAAAAAGCGAGCTGGCGGTCTGGCTGTACCAAACCGTAAGCCGCGCCGTGGACAACGGCGAAGTGGTGGCGGGGATGACGCCGGAGCTGCTGTTCAAGCTGCTGACCAACATCAACGCGACCATCATCGAATACCTGATTGCCCAAAAACCCAATCGGGAGATGGGCCAGGACGATCTGGAAACGCTTTATGAGCTCGGCGTGCAGGTAACGCTGCACGGGATTACAAGGGGGAAATGACCATGATCCATGTAAAAGACCTGTTCTATTCGTATGCGGGCAGCGAGCGCTGCGCCGTGAAGGAACTCTCGTTTGAGATCGGCAAGGGCGAAATATTCGGGTTTCTGGGGCCTTCGGGCGCGGGCAAAAGCACCACGCAGGGTATCCTGACGGGGCTGCTGCCGCTGCAAAAGGGCGAGGCGGTGGTGGATGGCTACGACCTGCACAGGGAGGACAAAAAGCGTTTCAACCGCATCGGCATGAGCTTTGAGCAGTCCAACCTCTACTCCAAGCTGACCGCCGAGGAAAACCTGCGCTACTATGCAAAGCTGTTTGACGTGCCTACGCGCGATCCGCGCGAGCTGATCGACATGGTGGGGCTGGGCGGCAAGGAAAACATGAAGGCCGGCGCATTTTCCAAGGGGATGAAGCACCGGCTGACGTTTGCGCGCTCCCTGCTCAACAACCCCGCCATGTGGTTTCTGGACGAGCCCACCACGGGCCTTGACCCCGCCATCGCCGCGCAGATCAAGGAGATCATCCGCAGGGAAAAAGAAAACGGCGTGACCACGTTTTTAACCACGCATAATATGTTTATCGCCGACGAGCTGTGCGACCGCGTGGCCTTTATCGTGGACGGCGAGATCAAGCTGATCGACAGCCCCATGGCGCTCAAGCTGCAGTACGGGCACAAGACCGTGGCCGTGAAGTTCCGCGAGGGCGGCACAGCCAAAAAGGAAACGCTGGCGCTCATATCCGATAAGGACAAGGCGCGCCTGACGCAGATCATCAACACCTGCGAAATCATTACCATGCACTCCAAGGAAGCCACGCTGGAGGAAATCTTCATTCGGGTGACCGGAAAGGGGCTGACGGCGGATGAAGCTGTGGAATAACTACCTGAAGGAAATGAAAATTGCGTCTCGCGGGTTTTATTTCTACATGGAAATCCTCATGGCTGCCATCCTGCTGGCCTGCATCCTGCTGTTCGTGCCCACGGAGGCTACCAACGTTTCGTACGAGGCGGTGTATGCCGCGGTACCGGCCGAAACGGTGCGCACGATGCTTGCCGGAGAAGGCGGCTACGTGCAGGCGGAGGATACCGGGGTGCGGCTGAAGCCCGATACCCTCGTGTATTACGACGAGCAAACGGGCGAGAAATATGAAAAGACCTACGACGATAAAAAAACCCTGTCGGTGGAAACGTGGGAGTACTTTGACGCCGGGAGCGGCAGGCACGAAAAAACGCTGTACGTGCTGGACAGCTTTGACGATCTGCTCCGCATGGCCAAGACCGAAAAGGTGTACTCGGTCGTGATCAGCCTGGACAACAGCGGTCAGCTGTGCTATCAGCTGCTGCTGTTCGGCTCGGAAAGCCAGCGCTACGTAAACCTCATCACCGCGATGATGGGCACCGGCGATACGCCCGCCCTGCTGGCCGCCATCGACAGCCGGCAGGTGATCACCCTCGGGGCGGAAAACGCGCTTAACAACCGCCAGAGCTATATGCCGCTGGCTGTGGTGATCATGAACGGACTGATGGGCATGCTGGTAGTGATTGCTTACCTGACGCTGGATAAATCCTCCGGCCTCATCCGCGCCATGGCGCTTACGCCCATGCACACACGCACCTATCTTTTCAGCAAGGTACTGGTGGTGCTCACGATGTCGCTGCTGTCCTCGCTGGTGGTCACCATCCCCGTGATGGGCGCACAGCCCAATTATTTGCTGTTCATCCTCACGGCAGCGCTGGTATCGGTGCTCTCGTGCATGATCGGGCTGTGGGTTGCCTCGTTCTTTGAGGATCTCAAGTCCGCGTTCGGCGTCATCATCATGCTGATGGTGCTGCTGTTATTACCGTCGATGTCCTACATTCTCCCCGGCTTCGCGCCGCTGTGGATGAAGCTGCTGCCGACCTATCCCATACTGCAGGCCGTGAAAGAGACGCTGCTCAGGACGCCCGACACGGGCTATGTGCTGCTGGTGTGCGCGGGGATGGCGGTGCTTTCGGCTGTGTTTCTCTGGTGGTCGGATATCCGCTACCGCAAGAGCTTGGGGGTGTGACGCATGAAAAAAGCAATCAGCGTGTTACAGCGCGATTTGAAGATATCCCTTAAAGATCCCATGGCCCTGTGGATGGTGCTGATGCCGCTGGTGCTGGCGCTGGTGATCCTATGGATCGCGCCCGGGATCAGTGATACCACGGTTACGCTGGCCGTGGATAAGGCGGTCGGGCAGGAGACGATCGATACGCTGTCGCAGTATGCCGCCGTGGAAACGGTGGACGGTACGGATGCCGTGGAGGAGCGCGTGCTGCGGCGTGATGCGGTGATCGGCCTCACGGCGGACGGCGCCATCGTGCGGCAGGGCAACGAAACCGAGGAGAGCCTTACCCTGGCCAAGCTGCTGGTGGCGATGGCGGAAACGGGCACATCGGCCGGTGCGGGCGGAAACCTTACCTTCCTTTCCTTCCGCGACGAAACCTCGCCGCTCAAGCGGGCGCTTTCGATCGTGCTGCTGCTGATGGTCAGCGTGATCACGGCGATGCTGATCTCGCTGGGGCTGGTGGACGAGAAGGCCGACCAGACCATCAAGGCCGCCGATGTAACGCCGATCCCGCAATGGCTGTACGTGATCTCCAAAAGCCTGATCGGGGTGATCGCGCTGATCGTTACCTCGGTGGGCGTGCTGCTCATCCTGGGGATGACGGCTATCAACTGGGGGCAGATGCTGCTGCTGATCCTCGCCAACGCGATGATTTCCATCATCGTCGCGTTCGTGATCGGGCTGGCCTCCACTGATTTTATCGAGGCGGCGGGCAGCGTGAAGATGCTGTTTTTACCGCTGGCGGCTTCGGTGCTGGTGTACGAGCTGGCCGATCCCGCATGGCACTTCACCGTGATGTGGAGCCCGTTTTACTGGGCGTACCGCGGCATTTCGGAGGTCATTCAGGGTACGTCCGGCTGGGGCAGCACGCTGATGTACACCGCGTTCATCCTGCTGATCTCGGGCGTCGTATTCAAGCTGTGTCTTGGTAATATTCGAAAATCGCTGCAATAAAGGAGGAAAAGCTATGGAAACCGGATACCTGATCGGAGGAATTGCCTGCGCGGCATACGGCCTGTTTTGCCTTGTGATCGGCATTGGCAAGCCACAGGGCCTGCTTAAGCTCGTGAAACAGAAGCTCAAGATGTTTTTGGGCGGCAAGGAGCCCAGCGACAAATCCGCCGCCGTAACCAGCATCGTGTTCGGCAGCATCGGGCTGGCGGCCGCGGTTCTTCTGTTTATCCTCGGCGCTGTCAACGCATAACGGAAAAACCGCCGCCGCATGATGCAGCGGCGGCTATCTTTTACCAAAGCTTTATCTGTCCATGACGGCGGGTTAACATACCTGTGGTAGACTAAGTCCGTGATAGAGGGCAATCCTTTGCGAACCCTGCCGGGGCCGCTGCGATGGTTACGCCGTCCCGGGCAGGGTATTGGGCAGACATACCGTCTGCCTTTTAATGTGCGTTCCGCCTTGCCCGGCGGAGGAGCGTGCAGGATGCTCCCATATCTCGTCGGGGAAATCGAAAAGATAAATCCTGTAATAGGCGTCCTCATAGCCCTCAGTGCCATAGGGCGCAAGCTCCGTTGCGCTGAAAAATCCGCTTTGCGCGATTGTGGCGAGAAGGAATACGGATTCATCTTCGATGAACTCCGCACTGCAGTTTTGCGGATTGGTCAGGCAATCGTGATAGACCAGCACGTTGTAGCGGGTGTCGTAGTCGATCGGGATCATCGCCGTGCGGCCGTTGGTGGCCTCGGTTACGATATTGGCGCTCCGGAATTCCGCATAACCGACGTCCAGCTCGTTTTCCTTGATGAAATCGACCGTGCCCTGCATATGGTCCAGCGTATCGATATCGATGCCGATATCATACTGCACCTGCTTGTCGTCCGGATCGAGAAAGTACAGGTTGTTGTACACGCCGCCGCACAGCAGGCATAGGCAGGCCAGCGCAACCACCGCCTGCCGCCCCGTTATCCGCCGTACGGACGACGGCAGCCTGTCCAGTTGCAGCCCGAGAAACGGGAACAACCATACGAAAGCCGGCAGATAATACTGCGGTAAGCGCGCTTATACACACGGTCGCCAGCAGCGGAACCATCACGGCCGGCAGCTGCCGAAAGCCGTTCAGGCAGCTCATCAGGGCAAGCGGCAGTACGGCGGATCAGGTAAGCATAGCTGCCTGCCAGCAAGAGCAAGATCATTATAAGTAGTAATTAGTACAAAAAGTATTCTGCTATGATACTGTTAATAAAGCAACAAAAAGCGATTTATAATCGATATAAAATAAGCGTACAGCAAAAAAACGCCTTGGCGTACAGGCGGCCAAGGCGTTTATCGGAGCCGGAAACCGGTCTTTATTCGATGGAGTAGTTAACGATGCGGTAGCACACGCCCTGAGTATCGATGTAATACTGCAGCTGCATCACATTGCTGGAGAGCGTTTCGGTGGTGTATTGAATGATGCGGGTGCCGTCGTCATTGATCAGGATTTTGCCGATGTCCGGATCGGCGTAGTACAGGTTGCGGCTGCCGTCCTGGTTGTCGGGCATGCCGAAGTCCTTAAACGCGGCGGTGATCTCGCTGAGGGTATTGCCCACGCCCACGCCGCGCGGCGGGGTGGAGATATTGCGCGTCATGTCTACGCTGGCAAGCTCCCACAGGTTGCCCGAAAGGGTAAACACGGCGGTGCCCCAGCTGTAGGTCAGCTGCTGCGCCTGCCCTTCGTAATACAGGTACTGGATGGAGCCCTTGGCATCGGGCTCGCCGAACGCGGCGATAAACGCATCCATTTGCGTGTCTTCAATTTCACAATTCTGGAAGGTGTCCTCGTTGCTGTAGGGATCGGGCAGATACGGGCTGACCGTAAACTTGTATCCGATTTCAAGCGTGGAGGACTCCTTGCCGTAGCCGTTGATCACGATGGCTTTCAGCGTTACACGGCCGGTGGGCAGGTCGATGGCGGTACCGTCGTAAATCGGGCTGATATCGGGATCGGGATCGGAACCGTCAAAGGTGTAGTAGAAGGTCAGATCGTCCTCCTTGGCCTGCTGCTCTTCGGTTTTTTCTTTGTAGTTATCTGATTTGGCGCCCGCGCGCAGGTTAACGCTTCGCAACTTGCTGTAGGTGCCCGGGGCGAGGTTGGCCTTGGGGGCGGCGGGCGACGGATAATACACGATGTACTGCGCCGAAAGCTCGTCGGAGTGCAGGTCGCCCACCACGCATACGGCGCGCAGCGTGAAGGTGCCTTCTGTAATCAGCACGCTGCCGCCGGTCAGCAGTATGCCGTCCTCGGGCAGCACGGCGTCGTCGTCCAGGGTGTAATAGATATCGTAGCCCTGCGGCGAGGTAACCTCGATGTTCTGTGCCAGCTCGTAGCGGCCGGCGGTCTGCTCGGCGTTTACCTCCGGCGTTTCGGGGATAAAGTCCTCACGCTGTATGCGATAGGTTTCGCGGCCCGTGTTTTCATAGGCCAGCAGCATCAGGTCGGCGGCCTCGGGATCCCGCCCTTCGCTGATCAAGAGGGTGATCAGGGCCGTGTAGGCCTCGTAGCGCGACGGGCTGATATTGGTAATCAGGTCCATATACACGGCTTCGGCCAGGTCGTTTTGCGTGTTCAGCTCGTACACCGTGGCCAGCAGGTACAGCCCGTCGTAGTTTTCGGGGTCCAGAATATCGGCAATGCGGAAGGCCTTGATCGCCAGCTCCATATCGCCCATGCTTTCGTAATCCTGCCCCACCAGCCAATAGGTCTGCGCCGGCACGGAAAGAAAATTGTCAAGTACATCTTCCTGCTCGGTCAGCAGCAGGTTATCGGTGGTGGCAGCCAGCTCCAGGGTCTCCTCGGTGGCCATCAGCACGCGTTTGCGGGCGGTGATGCGCTGCCCCTGATCGGATACCTTCATGTACACAAAGTAGCCCGCAACGGCCGCGGCCAGCACAGCGGCGATGACAACCAAAAGCAGCATCCAGTTAAAGCGGTGGTACTGCATGCCCTTGGCTTTTTTGCGGCTGGTGGTAACGTAGCGGGTCATCATGCTGCCATGCACGGGAACGCCGCTGCGCGTATCGGGGCGGCTGAGCCCGTCCGATTTTTTGGTGTTCATGCGGCGTACGTTGCGCTTTTGCTCCGGCGGCAGAGGCGACATTTCGTAATCCCCGTACTCCGGTATGCTGTCGCGCTTTTCATCGGGCAGCACCTGCGGCGGCGCATCACCCCGGCGGCCCTGGCGCATGCTGCGCACGCCCAGGTCTCCGTTGTCCCGGTGTGCCATTTCGCCGCAGATGTCGCACATCACCGCGTCATCCGGCAGATAGTTACCGCACCGTTTGCAATACATTACGGCTCACCTTTCAGCACGAGGCTTCGGGCGCCTGGTTGTTGACCGGATGCCCGTTGATTTCCAATTCAAATTCCTGCTTTAAGAACTTCGCCGCCGTTTCGCACATCAGGATACGGGGCAGGTAAATCGACAGGTATTCAAGCACGGAGCTTGATTTGTCCATCACCAGCGACTGGCGGATGATATGGGTTTTGCGGTTGATAATGACCTCGTTTTTCTGGATGGAAAAGTTTACGCGGTCGTGGATGTCGCCCAGGTCGGGAACGCCGCCCCGCACGCGGCTTTTGTGCGCGTCGGATTTATCGGCGATGATCAGCGCGGCGCTGACCGCAGAGGACGCCGTGCCGCTTTGCTCTTCATGGTTGCCTACGGCGGTCACGATTTCGATGGTATCGGTAATGTTGAGCCCCGCGTTCTGCAGGATGGGGAAAAGCATGATCGCGCCGTTGGGGCCGTGGTCGTGGCGGTTGATGGAATTGCCCACGTCGTGCACCCAGCCGGCGATGGCGGCCAGCTCAATCTCGCGCTCGCTGTAGCCCAGCTGCGCCAGAATGTGGCTGGCCGTACGGCTGACATAGCTCAGGTGCCGGGGACCGTGATCGGTGTACCCCAGGTGCTCCAGATAGCGGTTGCCCGCCTTGATCAGCGCTTTGATGCTTTCGTCTTGTTTGATATCGGCTAATGTAACCATTGTATACTCCTTATCGTACCTGCAACTGTTTGACGGCGATATAGGTCGGATCGTCTTCAAAGTCGCGGTAGGGCGCTTCGCCGCCGAGACGCTCGATAGCGTTGCGGATCTCGATAAAATCGATATAGGTAATGTCCTTGGCTTCGGCGGCGTCCAGCAGCGGCTCCAGCGCGCGGTCATCGTCCAGCTTGCCCAGATAGCCGGCGTACAGCGCGCGTTTGTCGGCGCACTCCTTAAAGCGGCGGATGGCGAAGCTTAACACATCGTCGTCGCCCGTTACCTGCGCAAGCACGTCCAGCAGGGCTTCCTTGCCCGCGTCATCGGCCGCCATAAAGGCAACCTTCGCGGGGGCGACGGCCTTGTCACCCATAGCGCGCAGGCTTTCCAGTGCGCTGTCTAGCAGCTCTTCGTCCGCGTCGCGTTCTACCTGCCAGCGGATGTACTCCACCATCGGCTTGTCGCTTTCCAGCTCCCGCAGCAGATCGATCGCCAGCATCCGTGCTTCGGCGGGCGCGGCGGCATCGACGGCCAGCGCGAGCAGCGCGTCCTCGTCGGCGAGATCGTTTAAGCGGCTGAGCAGCGGATCGGGCACGGGGATATCTTCCTCCAGATAGCACCGCAGCAGTTTAATCAGCTCGTTTGCATCTCTGTAGCGGTCAAAATAGGCCGCCGGCGTTTCACCGTCCAGAAAATCCGCGGGCGCGGCAAGCCACCGCTCGTATACCTCGGGCGCGGCGTCTTCCATTTCATCGGCGGTTTTGTAATGGCTGCGGTTTTCCTCAATCCAGCGGGCAAGCGCCTTGCCAAACTCCGCGTCAAAATCAATTAATTTCATTCAGTTCTCCTCTCTGCCGCCGGAAAGCCACAGCTTTGGCGGCCTGGCGGCAACGCCCGGGGCGGGCGCAATACGTGATAGCATATGGTAGATGCGCAGCACATGGTGCAGCCGCGGAATGGCCTGCGGCTGGCCGGCTGCGGGACGGCACTGTGCGTAATGGATCCGCACGGCGCTGCAAAACGCGCTGGGCTGTGCGGCGGCGACGGCGCGGCGCATGCGCGGGGGCATGCGGCGGATGAGCGCCAGCGCGTGGGCAGCCAGCGCGGGGCCGTTTGCGGTGCCCTTGAAGCGGAGCAGGGCATCCTTCAGGCGCAGCGTATCGGCGGTTTCACTGCCGGTATGGGGCTTGATGAAGGACAGCCGTCCGTCGTGCCACAGCACAAACGGCTGCGGATACCGCTCCAGCAGCAGGTCGATGGCCAGCTGCTTTTCCGCCGACCCGCCCATCGGCTGGGTCAGGATATCGCGCAGCAGCTTGTGCGTAACATTCTCCTTCAGGTACCCAAAAACCTGTTTCAGCAGGCCGGTGATATCGGTATAGGGATTTCCCGCCTGATAAAGCAGCAGCCGGTAGAGTGCGGTATCCGTCTCCAGCCGCTTGGCAAACGGCTCTACACCGCTCTCCAGTGCCTCGATAAAGGTGCGGAAACACGCTTCGCTGTCCGCGTCCGATAGCGCGGGATACAGCCGCTGTCCCTTGACGGACGCGGCTTCGCCGGCAGGGAGCTCGGCAAGCGCCTGTACGCTGCGACGCAAAAACCGCGTGGGAACATCGTCCGGATCCAGCATGCGGCACCGGTCCAGCAGCGGCAGGGCGCGCTGCGGCTTGCCGGCCAGCAGCCAGAGCACGCTTTGGTTGTACAGCGTGTGCACGCTGCCGCCCAGGCGGGTCAGCGCGGGCAGTACAGCCGTGGGGAAGCCCAGCCGGATAGCGGATTGGCACAGCAGATGCTCATCCTCGGCGCTCAGCACGCACGCGGCGGCGCGCAGCAGCGCCTGCAATGCCCGCCCGTGCTGATGGTTTTCGGCGTACAGCTCGGCCAGCGTGGAATGGGTGCGCGGATTATGGGGCGCCATGGCGCATGCCGCGGCGGCCTGCGCAATCGCCTGTTCTCTGTCGCCTGTTTCGCGGTAATACAGCGCCATAAGCGCATGGCAGCGCTCATCGCGGTGATATATGGCGCATGCGCGTGTAAGCAACGGCTTGGCCTGCTCCCAGGCTCCCTCTGCCATGCATTCCGCCGCCCGCTGCGTAAGCACACGGTAGCGGGCGCAGGGCTCCCTGGCCGGGTACAGCAGCATGTCCAGCCGGTCCAGCTGATCGGCATAGACGTCGGCCATGCTGTCGGGGGCTGTGTCCAGCACATGGGCAAAGGCGTCGGCCGCCTCCTCCAGATAGCCCATCGCCATCAGGTTCATCCCGATCATCCCGATCAGCACCGGATTGTCCGCATCCTGCGAAAGCGCGGCGAAGGCCTGCCGGTTGCTGGCCTCGTGGCGCTGGGTTTCCTGCAATACCCTGGCATAGGAGAGCTGGAGGGAAATGTCGTCTGGCGTTAAGTCCAGGGCATGCTGATAGAGCACCTCGGCCTGGCGCCGGTTGCCGCGCCGATGGTGAAAAGCCGCGCGCCGCGCCCAATACGCGGCGGGGCGCGCCATGCCAAGAACCTGTTGTTCGGCCATGCTTGCTCCTATCCGCGGCGGTTTAAAAGCCGCAGCAAATCCTGGGTGGTAAACTGATATTTCTTGTTGCAAAAGTGGCACACCAGCTCCGCGCCGTCCACATCGTCAAGGATCATGCGCTTAAGCTCCTCCGGCCCCAGCGAGATCAGCGCGCGCTCCATGCGCGCCTTGGAGCAGGGGCATTCGTAGCGCAGGGCGCGGGTTTCCAGCCGCACAAGGTCCAGATCGTGGAACCAGCGTGTCAGCAGCGCGTCGGGGGCCTCGTGCTGGAGCTCGTTTGCGATATCGCCGAAGATCGGGGAGCGCAGCTCCAGCTGATCGATAGTCTCATCCGCGCAGCCGGGCAGCGCCTGTAAAAGCACGCCGCCCGCCGCGTCAACCGTGACGTCCGACGCGATGACCCCGAGGCTGACCAGCGACGGGGACTGCTCGCTTTGCACATAGTAGTACGCCAGATCGGCGGCGATCTCGCCCGAGACCAGCTCGACCTGACCGATGTAGGGGCTCTTGAGGCGCAGGTCTTTGACCACGCTCATGCGCCCGTGCCGTCCTACGCCGCCGCCGATGTCCAGCCTGCCGTTTTTCAGCGGCAGCTGCACGGTGTGGTTTTGCACATAGCCGCGCACGGCAAGCGCCGGCGTCTGCGCATCCTCCGCGGCAAAGCCGCCCACGCAGACGATCTTTTGCAGCGGGCCGTCGCCTTCGATGGTCAGCGTTACCGACGCGTTTTTTTCCTTGAGGGTGGAGGAAAGCATGGCCGTGGCCGTCAGTCCGCGCCCCAGCGCGCCGGCCGCTACGGCGCTGGAGCCCTGCAGCTGTTGGGCCTCGCGTGCCGTAAGGGTGCTGTCGATCAGCAGCCCGCGCACGGTGCCGCCCGCCAGGGTGAAATGCAGTATGGTATCCAAGTAAACTATCGCTCCTTTTTGGTGGCCGCGATGTGCCAGCGCTTTTCGGCGGCACGCGGCGCGGCCAGCGTACGGTCGCCGTACACCGCAATATCGGCAAAGCCCGCGTCCTGCAGCAGGTGTTCCAGCGCGCCCCGGGTGTAGCCGTACTGCGTTTGCTCTTCCAGCACGCGCTCGTACAGGCCGTTTGGCTGCCGCCAAAAGATGCTCAGCGACATGTCTACCCTGCGGTTTTTTTCCGTATACCGGTTTTGCCACAGATATGCGATATCGTCGGCGTCCCGGGTAAGCGTGCGGTTTCCCAGCTGCGTTTTCAGCTTGTAGGGGGTGGATACGTCAAACACCAGTGCGCCGCCCGGGCGAAGCGCACAGTACGCGGCCTGCAAAAACGCGGCGACCGCCTGCTCGCTTTCGAGGTAGTTTACGCCGTCGCAGGTGCACAGCACGCCGTCCACGGGACGGTGCAGCGCCAGGCGGCGCATATCCATCTGGATAAAGGGAATAGGCCGCCCCGCACGGCGCGCTTTTTCCGTGGCAACGGACAGCATATCGGCGGATTGATCCACACCGATCATATCATAGGTTTTATCAAGCGGCAGCGTCAGGCTGCCCGTGCCGCAGGCACACTCGCACACAGCGCCCGTGGAGACGCCCCTGCGGCTTAAAAGATCGTGGTAAAAGGCGGCCCATGCGGAATAATCCACATCGGCCATCAAACGGTCATATACGGATGCGAAGGCGGTATACAATCAAATCACCCTTACTGCTGATCCTGATCGTCCGCCAGATCGTCCTCATCGTCGTCGTCGTCGCTTTTGTACAGTCCGCGATCTACCTGCGCGCCGTCAATTTTGGAGTTAATGTACTTGTCAAACACCGCATTGGTGAAGCTGGCGGAGATAAAGCGGCTGAACGCGAACCCGAACAGCACATAGTACAAAAACGTCAGCCCGACCGCCCAGACATAATAGGATGTGAAGATGCTTACCGCCAGCGCGATCAGCACCGGTACCAGCGTGATCAGCTTGAACAATATGGTTTGCGGCAGCCGCCCGATCGTCAGCAGCAGTGAATTCCGGATCAGCTGCGGGTAGGTGAGCTTGTAGCTGACCATCAGCGGATAAGTAAAGATCAGGCTCATCAGCCAGATCAGGGCCAGCAGCAGCGTCAGCATCTGGGGAACAACGTACAGCGAGCTGCTGTCGCTGGCCATTGAGCCGTAGAAATCCCAGCATACATAGGCGACAATCGGTACCAGGCCGGTGATGAAGCCGGTGAGCAGGCCCTGCTTCCAGTTCTCCTTCACGGCGTCTTTGAAATCGCTGAAGATGAAGGCGTGCTCGTCGCGCGCCCAGTTGCGCGTTACGTAGCACAGGCCGGGGGTAAACGGGCCGGTGATCGTAATGGCGGGCACGAAAAACAGCAGGCAGAACATCGCGATGGATTTCAACGCGTCCACATCGGTGCTGATCTGGCTTTGCATATCCGCCAGCGCGAGGGTGCCCTCGGAGTATAGGATGTTGGCCTCGGCCATGTCGCTGAGCGCCGTGTACGCCAAAATGAGATGATAGGCGATAATCAGCATGGCCGGAAGCCAGCTGAGCATGTACAGAAGGTTGAGGCGGGTGAGGCCGCTCAGCCGTACGCGCAGCATTTCTTTAAAGAGCTGTCCCCGGGTGGTAGGCAGGTCGTCCTTGGTGTAATCGCCCTTGCCTGATTTTCCGTATAAATAGTTATTAATCAGTTTTCCGAACATATGGTGTCCTCCCTTTTGCGGTCAAAGGTATTATAACATATTTAGGTACGATTTGCTTGCCTGTTCGCCCAGTATTTACAGGTTGCCAAAAGGCTGCCGGCAGCATGCGGCCGACAGCCTGAAAATCCTGCTTTGCGCCCTGGCTACGGCAGGGTGACACAGCCATAGCCGATCCCGGCGTCGTGCATGGCGCGGATGGTTTTTTCAAAGGCGTCCAGGCTGTTTTGCGCGTCGCCGGCCATGGTAATGCAGGTGATATGCCCGCCGTTGGTCAGCGCGTGGTACGGCGCTTCCAGCGCTATTTTTTCGGTGACGGAAATGGGAAAATCCACGGGAATGTGGAAGGAGTTGGTGTAGCACTCGCGGTCGGTAATGCCCTCCAGCGTGCCGAAGCGCTCGCGGTCCAGCCGCACAAAGCGGCCGGCAAGGCCTTCGGCGGGCGAGGCAAGGCAGGTGAAGTTCATCTGGTGTTTTTCGCTTATGTCGTCGCAAAACTTGCGGATAAAGCCTACGATCTCCAGCCCCAGGTTCTGGGAGGAAGCGTTTTCGCCGTGGTGTGCGCCGCGAAGCACCATCAGCGTTTCGCTGAGGCCCGTAAACCCGATGGACAGCGTGCCGTGCTTAAGAATCTCGCGGATGCCGTCGTTCCAGCCCAGGGTCTCGGAATCCAGCCAGTTGCCCTGACCCATCATGAAGGGGAAATTGCGCGCCTTTTTGGCGGCGACGATCTCAAAGCGCTCTAAAAGCTGTCCGGCGCAAAGGTTGAGCACACGCTCCAGCTCCTCAAAAAACCAGGCCAAATCGCCCTTGGCTTTCAGGGCGATGCGCGGCAGGTTGACGGTGGTTGCCGACAGGTTGCCGCGGCGGGGCGCGATTTCACGCCCGGGATCATACAGGTTGCCCATCACGCGGGCGCGGCTGCCCGCATAGGCAACCTCGGTATCGTAATTGCCCTTTTTGTAATACGGCAGGTTGAACGGCGCGTCCATAAAGCTGAAGTGGGGGAACGGCCGCTTGGCGCTCACGCGCACGGCAAGGCGGAACAGGTCGTAGTTGGGGTCGCCGGGGTTGTAGTTCACGCCTTCCTTCACGCGGAAAATCTGCACGGGGAAAAGCGGCGCGTCGCCGTGGCCGACGCCCTCCTCGGTGGCGATGAGCAGGTTGCGCATCACCATGCGCGCCTCAGGCGAGGTATCCAGCCCGTAGTTGACGGTGGACAGTGACACCTGTCCGCCGGCACGGCTGTTCATGGTGTTGAGGGTATGCACGAGCGCTTCCATTGCCTGATGGGTTGCCCGGTCGGTATCACGCTGGGCATGCTCGCGGGCAAAGTCCACAATGCGGTCCAGCTGTTCTTTGGGTGCGGTGCACAGCGCTTTGAGCCTGGTTTTGACGGCCTTGTCGTACGCCTTTTCAATGGTCAGCATGGGGATGCTGCCGGTTTTGACCTCCACTTCGGCAAGCAGGGCCTTCACCTTGTCGGGCGCGTCGTCCACCCCCAGCATCAGCTCCAGCGCGCGGGCCAGGTTTTCGGCAAAGCACTTGGCGTAGGTCTTGCGCACGCCGGGGGCCATACCGTAATCAAAATTGGCAATGCTCTGGTCGCCGTGCTGATCGTTCTGGTTGGCCTGAATGGCGATGCAGCACAGCGCGGCACAGCTGGAGATGTCCTGCGGCTCGCGCAGCGTGCCGTGCCCTGTGGAAAACCCGCCCGCAAACAGCTTGACCAGGTCAATCTGCGTGCTGGCGGTGGTGAGGGTGTAAAAGTCCAGATCGTGGATGTGGATGTCTCCGTCCTGATGCGCGCGGGCGTAGCCGGGATCAAGCACGAACATCTCGTAAAACTGCTTGGAGCCCTCCGAGCCGAACTTGAGCATGGCGCCCATAGCGGTATCGCAGCCGCGGCGCTGCTCATCGGCATCCCCGGCATCGTCGGCGCAGATATCCTCAAAGGTTTTCATCAATCGCGTGTTCATCTCGCGCACACGGCTGCGCTCCGCGCGGTAAAGGATATAGGCCTTGGCCGAGCGCACAAAGCCCTGCTCGATCAGCGTGCGCTCCACGGCGTCCTGCACCTGCTCCACGGTGGGAATGCTGGGGATCAGCTCGTCGTTTTCCACCGCGGCGACCACAAGTCCGGCCAGGTGGTGCGCGGTGTCCCTGCCCTTGCGGCTGCCCGAGGCCATGAAGGACTTTTCGATGGCTTGCTCGATTTTATCGGCATCAAACGGCACAACGCGGCCATCACGCTTGGTAATGGATACTATCATTGCGGTACTCCTTTGATTTGATCTGTATATGTGGAAAAAGAGGAAACAATCACCCTGCACACTGCGGTATGTGTGCCGGCAGTTTCAATACGGTACGGTATTCTTATAGCGCTGTCCGATGATAGGGCGGGTTCGATCTTCGTCGGATTGTTAACGAAGTACTGTCATTATATGGTGTTTCATTAAATCCGTCAATACTACATCTGGAACGATTCCGGCGCTTCATCCGGCAATGGCGGCGGTTGTGCCGTTCACAAACCCTTAATATATAAGCAATATTTTGACTTGAAGCGTAAAAGTTCTCCGGAAAACAGAGTCAAAAAGTTTTCCACAATTTATTGTGGAAAAGCTTGTTTTGCGCATGCGGGGCGCATCTGCTATGATAGGCGGGGGAGGCGAAACGCATGCATATAGCGATCATCGGCGGCGGTGCGGCGGGCTTTGCGGCGGCGATTGCCGCGGCGGGCGGCGGCGCGCGGGTAACGGTGCTGGAGCGCAACGGAAAACCGCTGAAAAAGCTCGGCGTTACCGGCAACGGGCGCGGTAATATTTTTAACGTGGGCGAGCCTGCGTATTACGGCGATACGGCGTTTGCTAAAGCGGTGCTGGAGCGCGTGAATACAGCTGCGCTGCGGCGGTTTTTTGCGGATTTGGGCGTCCCGCTGCGCCAAGAGGGAGAGGGGCGCGTGTATCCGGCCGCGCTGCAGGCGTCCGCCGTGCAGGAAGCGCTGCGGCTGCGCGCGGCGCAGCTGGGGATTGCGGTGCTGTGCGCGGTGCGCATCGAGCACATCGTACGGGAACCCGCCGGCTTTACCCTGCGCGGCAGGCAGGCGGAGGAGCCGTTTGCGCTGGCTGCCGACAGGGTGATCGTCGCCTGCGGCGGCGCGGCCGCGCCCGCGCACGGCACCGACGGCACGGCTTACGAACTGCTTACGGCGCTGGGGCATACCTGCACGCCGCTGTATCCCGCGCTGTGCGCGCTGAAGGTGCCCAAAAAGCGCATCCAGGGACTTGCGGGCCAGCGGGTGCGCGCGGCGCTTACCCTCACAGACGCACAGGGCAGACCTGTGCACCGCACGCACGGAGAAGCGCTGTTTGGCGACGACGCGGTCAGCGGAATCGCGTCCATGCAGCTGGCGCGCTTTGTGCGAAGCGGCATGGAGCTGCAGGTGGATCTGCGCGATGAGCTGAACATCGGCACGGAGGTTCTGCCGTTTGTGCGGTCGCTGGCCGCCATGCGCCCCGGGCAGCCGGCGGTCGATCTGCTGACCGGCGCGTTTGCCCGGCCCGTGTCACGCTGGATTTTGCGCGAAGCGGAGATCAAGGATCTGCAAACGCCTATCCATGCCCTGCAGGCGGCGCAGCTGTGCCGGCTTGCCGATACCGTTGCGGACATCCGTTTGCCTGTCCTGGGCACGCGCGGGTTTGACGCGGCGCAGGTTACGGCGGGCGGCATCGAAACCGAAGAATTTGATCCCGAAACCATGGAAAGCCGTCTGGTGCCAGGTCTGTATGCCGCCGGCGAGATCCTGAATGTGGACGGCGACTGCGGCGGTTTCAACCTCATGTTCGCCTTTGCAAGCGGAAGCATCGCGGGCGAGCGGGCAGCACATGCAGCCAAATAAAAACGGCCGCGCAGCGCGACCGAAAAGTGTAACCGAGCGGCGGAAAATCCTCCGCTCTTACTTTTTTTTGTACATGCCCGTCAGCCACAGCAGCAGGCACGAGCCGCCCAGCGCGATCAGGAAGCTGGGAATGTTGAAGCCGGTAATAGCGCCCAGCCCCAGCAGCGAGGCAAGCAGCTTGCCCAGAAACGCGCCGACGATGCCGACGAAGATGTTGGCCAGCAGGCCCATGTTTTTATCGCGGCCCATAATCATGCTGGCAACCCAGCCTGCGAGCCCGCCCAGAATGATCCATGTAAGAATACCCATAATCTGCCTCCTTGCGTTATATCCGTAAATAATCTGTAAGATGTGCGTTATCGGATCGGTTTGCGGTTTCATTATAGGGGCGCGTCCGCGGCCTGTCCAGCGATCGCGGTGTATTCTAATGTACATTTAACCGTTCTCTCATCGGCTTGCGGTTGCGCGCCGGATACGCTACAATCTTCGGGAATGCGCAATTTGAGGAGTGAACCCGATGCACCGCATCCTCTTTATCTGTTTTGGCAATATCTGCAGGAGCCCCATGGCGGAGTTTATCATGAAGGACCTGGTGAAAAAGCGCGGGCTGGAGCACGCGTTTTCCATTGCCTCGTGCGCCACAAGCGCCGAGGAGATCGGCAATCCCGTATATCCGCCCGCCCGGGACGAGCTGGCCAGGCACGGCATCGGCTGTGCGGGCAAGGCGGCCGCGCAGCTGCAGCCGCAGGATTACGAGGCCTACGATCTGCTGCTGGTGATGGATACCCTGAACTATAAAACCGTGCTGCACCGCACGGACGGCGACCCCGCCGGCAAGGTGCACCGCCTGCTGGAGCCCACCAGGCGCGGCGGCGATATTGCCGATCCGTGGTTTACCCGCCGGTTTGATACCGCCTACCGCGAGATTTTCGCCGGCTGCGAAGCGTGGCTGGAGCAGCTGACGGCGCAGTAGATTTCCATAGAAAAAAGTATCGCACGCCCATTGACAACCGCTTGTTTACGTGTAGAATTAACACATAACAGTTGTTAACTTAACAAGATGGCGGGGCGACGGATATGGACTTGCAACAGGCAATGGCGCGGCATTTAACGGATACCATTTTGCCGTTTTGGACCGGGCTTACGGATACTGTCCACGGCGGATACACCGGTTATGTGGGCTATGACCTTCAAACCGATCCCGACGCGCCCAAGGGCTGCATCATGAACAGCCGAATATTGTGGTTTTTCTCCACGGCCTGTACCGTGCTCAAGCGCCCCGACCTGCTGTATTATGCGCAGCAGGCCTACCGGTACTTTGACCGTTTTGTAGACGCGGAGCAGGGCGGGCTTTTTTGGCTGTGCGCGGCCGACGGTACACCGCTGGACGAAACCAAGCACACCTACAACCACGCCTTTGCCGTGTATGCGCTGGCCGCGTATTATCAGGCGAGCGGCGACATGCAGGCCCTGCACAGGGCGCTTGCGCTGGTGGAGCTGATGGAAACCCGCATGACGAAGGACGGGCAGTATCTGGACGCGTTTGACCGCGCGTTCCATCCCCTGCAAAACGATAAGCTCAGCGACAACCCCATCCTCACGGCACGCGGCGTGATCGCGGAAAAAACGATGAACACCGTGCTGCACGTGCTGGAGGCTTATACGCTTGTGTACGAGGCCTGCTGCGACGCGCGTGTGGGCGAGCGCCTGCGCGATCTGCTGGCACTGATACGGGACAAGGTGTACAACGCCGCAGAAAACCGTCTGGATGTGTTTTTCGACAGTGGTATGCACTCCCTGATCGATATGCAAAGCTACGGCCATGATATCGAGGCTTCGTGGCTGATCGACCGCGCGGCGGACGCCGTGCTGACCGGCGAGGACCGCACGCAGATCAAGCGGCTTACCACGCGCCTGGCGCAGGGCGTGCTCACGCGCGCGCTTACAGGCGGCAGCCTTTGCAACGAGCGTGTGGAGGATACGCTGGATACCACGCGCATCTGGTGGGTGCAGGCGGAAACCATGATCGGCATGGCCAACCTCTATCAAAAAACGAAAAATCCTATGCTGCCGGAGCGCATGCGCACGCTGTGGCGCTATATACAAACGCATATTGTGGATCCGCGGCCCGGCGGCGAATGGTTTGCGGCGGTAGACGCGCAGGGCAGCGCAAAGCCGCTGCCGATCGCCGATCCGTGGAAGGCACCCTACCATAACGGGCGCATGTGCATGGAGATGATGAAGCGCCTATGACCGACCGCGAGATCAATAACGACAAAAAGGGCGTCAGCATGCGGGAGATCGGCAGCCGGCTGGGCGTGAGCGCCGTGACCGTGAGCAAGGCGCTTGGCGGCAAGCCCGGCGTAAGCGATGCCATGCGCGCCAAAATTGAAGCGCTGGCACGCGAGCTGGGCTACCGTTACGAGCTTAATTCCCGTACCTGCAAGGACGTTGCCATCCTCGTGCCCGCGCATTTTTTCGGGCAGGGCAACAGCTTTTACGCGTCGCTTTGCAGCAAGCTGGTGCAGCACCTGACACGCTTCAACTGCTACGGCGTGCTGTCCATCCTTTCCCGGGAGGAGGAAGCGGACTGCCGCCTGCCCGCTATCCTGTTTGGCAACCGCATCAGCGGGCTTGTGGTGCTGGGGCAGGTGAGCGGCGCGTACATGCAGATACTGGCCTCGGCGGGCATCGGCGTGCCCTATGTGTGCATGGACTTTTACGACGAGCAATCCGGCGCCGACGCCGTGGTGAGCGACGGCCTGTACGGCAGCTATCGCCTGACCAGCCATCTCATCCGCAAGGGGCACCGGCGCATCGGCTTTCTTGGTTCCATCCGCGCCACGAGCTCCATCATGGACCGCTATCTGGGCTACTACAAAACCATGCTCCAAAACGACCTGCCCATCGACCCCGCGTGGATTGTGCCCGACCGCGACGGGCAAGGCGTGTATCAGGCGTTCCCCTTGCCTGATCCGCTGCCGACCGCCTTTGTGTGCAACTGCGACCAGATGGCGATGCTGTTTCAAAAACGGTTGGAGGATCTTGGGTACCGTGTGCCGCGGGATGTGTCACTCGTCGGCTTTGACGATTTCACGCACAGCGCGTCCTTAAGCCCCACGCTGACCACCTTTGCCGTCGATCAGGACAGCCTTGCCATCGAAACCGCGCGCATGATCTCCGGCAAAATTAACGGCGCGCAGGACAGCAAAGGCCGCGTGGTAACCGGCGGGCGTGTGATATACCGGCAAAGCGTACGGCAATTCGTATGATAAAAAACCAACAGAAATGAGGAATAAAATCATGAACCAAGTACAGATACTCGGCGCGCAGAGCCTTCCCAACATGCCCTGGCAGGACCGTCCCGCGGACGACCGGCACGATGCGCCGATCTGGCGTTACACCGGCAACCCCATCATCGGCCGCAATCCCGCGCCCGGCGTGGCGCGCATCTTCAACTCCGCCGTGATGCAGTACGAAAATGGCTATGTGGCCGTGCTGCGCGGCGAGCAGGTGGACGGCGTGCCGCAGGTGTACCTGGGCACCAGCGACGACGGCATCCATTGGACCGTGGACCCCAACAAGGTGCCCTTTACCGATGAAACCGGAAAGCCCTTTATGCCGCTGTCGGCGTATGATCCGCGCCTGGTAAAGGTGGAGGACACCTATTACATCATGTGGTGTACGGATTTCTATGGCGCGGCCATCGGCATGGCGAAAACGAAGGACTTCAAAACCTTTACCCGCATCGAAAATCCCTTCCTGCCGTTCAACCGCAACGCGGTGCTCTTTCCCCGCAAGATCGGCGGCAAGTTCAAGCTGCTGTCCCGTCCGTCGGACAGCGGGCATACCCCGTTTGGCGATATCTTTGTCACCGAGAGCGAGGACATGGTCTACTGGGGCCGCCACCGCCATGTGATGGGCCGCGGGCAGGCCTGGTGGGAAAGCCTGAAGGTCGGCGGCGGCGCCGCGCCTATCGAGACCAGCGAGGGATGGCTGCTGTTTTACCACGGCGTTATCGGCACGTGCTCGGGCTATGTGTACTCCATCGGCGGCGCGATTTTGGATATCGACGAGCCGAGCATCGTTAAGTACCGCTGCCGCAACTTCCTGCTCACGCCTGAGGAGGATTACGAGGAGCGCGGCTTTGTGCCCAATGTCTGCTTCCCCTGCGCTACCCTGCAGGATAAGGATACCGGCCGGATTGCCATCTACTACGGCGCGGCGGACAGCTATGTCGCCCTCGCGTTTACGCAGGCGGATCAGATTGTCAGCTACATCAAGCAGCACAGCCGGCTGACCGATACGGACACTGAAATCGGTATTCGATAAAGAGGGATTGCTATGAAACAGAAATTGCAGCCCGCGGCGGTGTTCACCGACCATATGGTGCTGAGCCGCGGCAAAAATATCCGCATCTTCGGCGAAGCGGCGGACGGCGCGCGGATTGTGCTGACGCTTGGCGGCCGGCAGGCGGAAACCGAGGCCAAAGGCGGTACGTTTGAGGCCGCCTTTGCGCCGATGGATGCCGGCGGACCGTATACGCTCACGGTTACGGACGGCGAGACGACGCTTACATTCGCGGACGTGATGATCGGCGACGTGTACTTTGCCGGCGGCCAGAGCAACATGGAGTGGCCGCTGGAGCAGGCCGAGGGCGGGCCGGAGCTGATCAAAACGCTTGATAATCCCATGATCCGCTACATCAATTTTCCGCACAACGCGTGGCTGGACGACGCGGCGCTTACGCAGGAGCGGCAGATGCGCTGGAAGCCGCTTGTGCCCGACGCCTGTGCCGATATCAGCGCTATCGCCTGCCACTTCGCGCTGGATTTGCAGCCGGAGCTGGGCGTCGCGATCGGGATCATCGACTGCTATTGGGGCGGCACGTCCGTCACCTGCTGGCTGGACGAAGCCGCACTTGGCCAAACTACGGCGGGCGCGAAGCTGCTTAAGGAATATCAGCAGCGCAACGCCGATAAGTCCGACGCGCAGTATGACGCCGAGATGAAGGAATATGACGATGCGTATCAGGCGTGGTGGAAGCGGGTGCGCGCGCTGCAGCAGGCCGATCCCGATATCCCGTGGGAGGAAATCAACGTTAAGGCGGGGCAGTGCCCGTGGCCGCAGCCGGAGGGCCGCAAGAGCGCGTTCCGCCCGGCGGGGCTGATCGAAACCATGGTCAAGCGCGTCGCGCCCTATACCATTACGGGCATCCTGTACTATCAGGGCGAGGAAGACACCAAGCACCCGCCCTATTACCGGTCGCTGATGATGTCGCTGATCTCGTTTTGGCGCGACTTATTCCGCGATCCGCTGCTGCCGTTTTTGTTCGTGCAGCTGCCCATGTACATCGGCAAGGGCGAGGAGGACAACAAAAGCTGGCCGCCCGTGCGGCAGGCGCAGGCACAGGTGTACCGCGATATGCGGGGCACGGGCCTTGCGGTGCTTATTGACGGCGGCGAGTTTGACAACGTGCATCCCAAGGACAAAAAGACCGTCGGCGACCGGCTGTACCTGCAGGCGCTGCGGGTGGTGTACGGCAGGGAGGTGCAGGCCGACGGCCCGTACGCCCTGGCCGCGCGCCGCGACGGCAGCCGCATGATCGTTACCCTTACCCAGCCGGTGACATGCGACGGCGAAGCCCCGCTGTTTGAGCTGGCGGGCGCGGACGGCAGCTTTATGCCCGCCAGGGCGCAGATCGACGGAGCGGCCCTGATCCTGACCGCCGACGGCATAGACCGGCCCGCCGCCGCGCGCTATGCGTGGGTAAACTACGGCATCGTTAAGGTGTTTGGCAGCGGCGGCCTGCCGCTGGCGCCGTTTATTCTTTGACCCTTTGCTCCCGTACGGCAACTGCCTGCGGGAGCGTATTCTATACTTGTGGTATCGAAACAACCGAAAAGATCACGGCTTGCTGTTTCGAAATAATCCTTTCCGTGGTATGATAGCCAAGGGGAGGAATGCTCATGCGCATCACGGTGATCGGCAGCGGTCGCTGGGGCACGTTTCTGGCGTGGTATACCGACTGGCTGGGGCATGCGGTGCGCCTGCTCGGGCGCGAAGGCTCTCCCCGGTTTCAGGCGCTTGCCGGCACCCGCACCAACGGGCTGGTTACGCTGCCGGATTGCGTGGCGCTGATCACGGCGCCGGACCGCGAAATGGACATCTGCCTGATTTCCGTAGCGTCGCAGTCGCTGCGCGAGGTGCTGCGGCTGCATGCCCAAACCCTGCGCGGCATCCCGCTGGTGCTGTGTATGAAAGGCCTGGAGATCGGCAGCGGCAAGCGATTGTCGCAGGTTGCCGCCGAGGAGCTGGGCGCGGAGCAGCCCGTCGCCGTATGGCTGGGGCCCGGGCATGTGCAGGCGTTTGTGCGCGGCGTGCCCAACTGCATGGTGATCGACAGCGCCGACGAAGCGCTCAAGGCCATGCTGGTGGAGGCACTCTCCGGTGAGCTGATCCGTTTTTATTACGGGCGCGACCTGCTGGGATCTGAGATCGGCGCGGCAGCCAAGAATGTCGTGGGTATCGCCGCCGGCATTTTGGACGGGCTCAAGCTGCCCACCCTCAAGGGTGCGCTGATGAGCCGCGGTACCCGCGAGGTAGCGCGCCTGATTCAAGCCCTGGGCGGCGACGAGCGCAGCGCCTACGGCCTGTGCCATCTGGGCGATTACGAAGCGACCGTGTTTTCGCCCTACAGCCATAACCGCCGCTTTGGCGAATGTCTGGTGACGGGCGAAGCGTACAGCGAGCTGGCCGAGGGCGCATATACCGTTAAAGCGCTGCTTTCGCTGGGTGAGCAAACGGGCGTGGAGCTGCCCATCAGCCATGCGGTGTACCGCGTACTGTACGAGGGCGCGGATATCCAACGGGCGCTGGACAGCTTATTTGACCGCAGCCTGAAGATGGAATTTTAATGCAGTCAAACGCCGGCGGAAATATGACACAGCATCGCACAAGCGCTTTTATCATCATTTACCTGAGAAAACATGGTATTGTACCAACACCGATGATACAGAGATACAGGAACAACCGAAAGGAACAAACCAATGAAGGACAAGCAGCAGTGTAAGTTTGTGGACATCGGCGGGCAGGCCGTGCTGGAGGGCGTGATGATGAAATCGCCCGACGCGATCGCCGTAGCCGTGCGCCGGCCGGACAAGTCGATCGTCGTCGACCGGCAGGAGTACGTTGCGCCCGCTAAAAAGCATAAGTGGATGGGCTGGCCGTTCGTGCGCGGCATTATCAACATGGGCTCCATGCTCGCTATGGGCATGGGCACCCTGCAAAAGAGCACCAATATGCTCGGCGTACTGGACGAGGAACCCTCCAAGTTTGAAATCTGGCTTTCCAAAAAGCTGGGCAAGGGTATTGATAAAATCGTGATGGGCACGGCAATCGTGCTGGCAACGGTACTGTCGGTGGTGCTGTTTTTCGCCATTCCGGAGGCGTTTGCCCGTTGGCTGAAAGCCGTGTGGGCCGACGGCAACCTAAACTGGCTGGTCAACCTGCTGTCGGGCATCCTGCGCATCATGATCCTGATCGGATACATCCTGTTTTGCATGCTGGTGCCGGATGTGCGCCGTACCTTCCAGTATCACGGCTCGGAGCATAAAACCGTGTACTGCCACGAGCACAAAAAACAGCTTACGCCTGAAAACGCGCGGGTGTACTCCACGCTGCATCCCCGCTGCGGCACCAGCTTTCTTTTGCTGGTGTTTGTGATCTCTATCATCCTGTTTACGGTGATCGGGTATCAGGGCAATGTTTACGTTTACCGCCTGTTAAGCCGGCTGGCGCTGCTGCCGATTGTGGCCGGCGTGAGCTACGAGGTGCTTAAGGTGCTGGCGCACTCCGAAAGCTGGATTGCCCGTGCGCTGCGCTGGCCGGGGCTGCAGCTGCAGCGGCTGACCACCAAGCAGCCCGACGACGGCATGCTGGAGGTTGCCATCGTATCGATGAACGTGGCGCTGCACGGTATGCCCAAGCACGCCGAGCATACGCCCGAGGGCTGGGCGATCCTCAAAAGCTATCGGGAAAGCGATCCGGACTATGTGCCCGAAACGGCCGCGGAGCCCGAAATAGTGCAGGAGCCCGAAACGGCGCCGGAAACGGCTGATGCGGAAGAGCCCGCGGGTGTGCAGGAAGCTATATGACCATACGGGAAGCGCTGCAATATGGCGCCGATGTGCTTTGGGCGGTGCCCGATCCGCGCATTGACGCCGAGCTGCTGCTGTGCGACGTGCTGAACATGCGGCGGATGACCTTAGCCCTCAATGCCGTACAGGCGCTGACGGACGAACAGGAGCGCCGCTACCGCGAGCTGCTGTCTATCCGCCTGACACGCAAGCCCCTGCAATATATCCTGGGCACGCAGTCGTTTTTCGGCTGTGAGCTGCGGGTGGACGCGCGGGCGCTGATCCCGCGGCAGGAAACGGAGATCCTCTGCGAGCTCGCGCTGCAAAGCCTGCAAGGGCTGCAGCGGCCCGCCGTGGCTGACCTTTGCACGGGCAGCGGCGCGATTGCCATCGTCATCAAGCACAGCCGCCCCGACGCTGCGGTCTGGGCGACGGAGCTCAGCGAGGCCGCGCTGGCGCTGGCGCGGCAAAACGCGCGCCAAAACGGCGCGGATATCACGTTTGCGCAGGGCGATCTGCTGGCGCCGCTTGCGGGACGGACGTTTGACTGCCTCGTGTCCAACCCGCCCTACATCCCGTCCGGCGAGATGGATACCCTGCAGCCCGAGGTGCGCTGCGAGCCGCGTATGGCGCTGGACGGCGGCGCGGACGGGCTGACCTTCTACCGCAGGCTGGCGGCGGAAGCGCCCGATTATTTAAACCCGAAAGGTAAGATTTTCATGGAATTCGGCGACGGACAGGCGCAGGACGTACAGGCGATCTTCGATGCCGCACAGCGTTTTGGCAGCCTGCGGGTTCATCGGGATTTATATGGGCAACCGCGCATATTGGAGGCTGCGCTCGGCTTTGCGTAGCGCAAAACAGCTGCTGCCAACCTTCCGATATCATGCAAAAGGAGCCAACCGATGTTTGAAAAATTTGATTTTATGATCGCCCGCCATCAGGAGCTGACCGAAGCGATCGGCCAGCCGGAGATCATTGCCGATACCGATAAATACCAGAAGCTGCTCAAGGAGCTTGCGTCCATCACGCCGGCGGTGGAAACCTACGAGGAGTATCAGGCCACCCTGACCCAGATGGAAGAAGCCAAGGAAATGCTGCAGATGCCCGACATGGCCGATATGGCCGCCGAGGAACTGAAGCAGCTGGAAGCCCAAAAAGAGGAACAGGAAGCTACCCTGCGCCTGCTGCTGATTCCCAAGGATCCGGACGACGACCGCAACGTTGTCATGGAAATCCGCCCCGGCGCGGGCGGCGAGGAAGCCGCACTGTTTGGCGCGCTGCTGCTTAGGATGTACACGCGCTATGCCGAGCGGCACCACTTAAAACTGGATCCTGTCAGCTATAACATGACGGAGCTGGGCGGTGTGAAGGAGGCCGTGTTCAACA